>JBBSIX010000036.1:0-16607 GCA_038231875.1 Chloroflexia bacterium
CCGGGTGCATAAAGTCGAGGAGGGCCTGCCCTTCGCGCAGAAACTCAGGGTTGGACACAACAGCGAAGCTAAAGGTGTCGCCGCTCGCCTCGCGCACCAGCTTGCCCACCACGTCGCCTGTGCCGATGGGTACGGTGCTTTTGTTGATGATCGCCATCGGCTGGGCGGCACGCCCTGGGGCCACCTTGCCGATAGAACAGGCTGCCGACTCTACGTAGCGCATATCAGCCGAACCGTCGGGCGATTCGGGTGTGCCTACGGCGATGAACACAAACTCGGCATCCTGTAGGGCGGTCTCATAGCTGGTGGTGAAGTGGAGCCTGCCGGCCTTCATATTGCGCCCTATCATCTCCTCCAGGCCAGGCTCGTAGATAGGCGACTTGCCCTGGTTGAGGCCGGCTATCTTCTCCTGAACCACATCCACGCAGGTGACATTGTTGCCCAGGTCGGAGAAGCATGTGCCGGTCACCAGGCCCACGTACCCGGTGCCGATTACTGCTATGTTGCTCAAATTGTCCCTCCTTGATTACCGTCTAGAGTACTAAGTCCAAAGCGCCTTAGCCGGTTTAGTGCGCCACCATAGAGATGCCTGTTATCCAGCTTTGAAACTCGGTGCCGTACCCATATATCTCTATCGAATCGATCACGGCTATATCGAGGCCGACATCCTTTGATTTTAGAGTGAACTGCGAGCCGGCCCAGCGCGCTTGCCGCAGCTGGCCGGCGTCCGACTTCTTGGGAGTGCCTTCTACATAGTAGAAATTGCGCGACCAGGAGGCGGGTTTGCGCTCCGTATTCGTGTAGTTCACCTTGATAGTAAGGGGGTACACATTGCCGAGCGGCCCGCTGCCCACGTTAGACTGGGTGATCACCCGCACCGTCGCTTTCAAGACTATGGAGCTAAGGTAGGAAACGGGTTGGTTGATCTCCTGGTGGATACCGAGCCGGGCATAATGTTGTTGGGGCGTGTCCTTTGCCGCCTCACGAACGAAGGCCACTGCATACACTGTGGGGCCGTTCACCGTTTCACTGAGCACCAACACCGAACTCAACGTCGGGTCGTCGCCGGAGACTTCCTCCCGGAACGGCTCCCACACTGCTGTGCCGAGGCCGCCGTTCTGCACCTTGTCGGCCTCGCGGGTCGGCGGGTCGGTGAAGTCCCCATTGGCGATCAGGTTCTCGGAGGCGGGGGCAGGGCCGGACAGCGCGCCCATCTCATCCACAAAGGCCATCTGACCCGCAGTCAGGTCAACCCGTCGCCCCTTCGAGAAGACCGTTGCGGTGCCCAAATCAACCACGGCGCTCATGCCCACGCCAGGCCCGTCGGCGCGAACCCGCACCTTTGAGCCTCGCCCCACCGACACATCGGCATCGCTGGTGGAGATGATGTAGCTCTCATCATTGTAGTCGCCGGAGTTGCCGGTAGCAACCACCACAGTGCCGCTATCGAGGTCAATTTGCATCCGGCGGTTATTCTGAAAGAAACGGCTGGTACGCAGCGTGGTCAGGCGAAGGCTCGTGCTGAAGTAGGTAGCGACGGTGATGTCGCTGCCGAAAAGCTGAATGAAGCCTTCGCTGTCGGGGCCGGTCCGGGCCTGGTCCCCCTCTCTCAAACGTGTTGTGCCGGTGACTAGCTCCGAGGTGGTCAGGCCATGCCTTTGGACGGTTAGCTGTGTGCCCTGGCGCAGCTCAAGGGTGGCGGTTTGAGGCACAGTAACGCTGCTCAGGTAGCCGTATAGAGCCGTAGCCACGAAGCCGCACAATCCCAGGAACCCAACAGTGCTGAGAAAGAGCGCGATCCACACTCGGCGCGCCCTGTCCCGCCGCCGAATCTGCGTGGTACCGGTCGTAGCCCGCACGCTCATCAGCCGCGCACCTCAAACCGCGTGGAACGCTCAGGGTCGCCCTCATGCCAACTGTAGTCTACCTTCTGGACGCGGGCCATTGTGGGGCCGCGTTGCAGATGTGCAAGTAAGCTGTCAAGAGCTTCCCGCCTGCCGCTTGCTTGTATATAAACAGTGCCGTCGCCCATATTCGCCACGTAACCACTCAGTCCCAGCCGGTGGGCGCAATCATGCACAAACGCGCGGAAGCCCACCCCCTGCACTCGCCCATAGACGGTGGCCTGGAGCATCTTGGTGTCGGTAGCGTTTGCCCTGTAGGTGCTCTGCTTTTCCACTAAAGGGTATTGTACCCTGCTGGGCAGCTTACGTCAAACCTCAAGAGGTGTGATAAGCGGTCAGACTTGGGGTTAAGGAAATTGACATCCGGACTTACCAAGACCCACCGCCCCCGCTACGCTCATGCCCCTCCCACACGTGGGAGGGGAGCTATTACGAAGGGAAAGATGGGGGACACCCCCATGCCCCCGGCAGGGAGCTTCGCCCCTGCCCCCCTAGTCTGAACACTTACAGAGGTGTGGTAAGCGGTCAGACTTGGGGTTGAGGAAACCGTACACGGTCTGCCCAAGCACTTCAGGCCTCTACAGACCGTTACCCCACGTGAGAGAAGCCGAAGACCTCGCTGAAGCAACTTATGAAAACGCGCTTTACCTCATCAATGGCCGGGGGGGAGGCGGACAGGCGCGACATGGAAGTTACACCCTTGTCGCTGATGCCGCAGGGCACGATCCGGCTGAAGTAGGACAGGTCGGTTGCTACGTTGAGAGCGACGCCGTGTGTGGACACGCCTCTGCCGTCTACTTTCACACCTATAGCAGCGATCTTCTCCTCAGCATCCTGCACGGTCCACACGCCGCTGTAGTCGGGAACCCTGTGTGCGGCGATTGCGAAATAAGCTAATGTGTCAATTAGCGTCTGCTCTAGAGCGCGCAAATAGGCATGATAGTCAAGCTTACCGTCCTGGTCGGCCAACCTCAAGATGGGGTAGGCAACCAGTTGGCCCGGCCCGTGATAGGTGATGTCGCCTCCCCGGTCTACGTCCAGCACGGTTACGCCCAGCCTCTCTAAGTCAGCCGGGCCGATCAGCAGGTGGTCACGCCCGCCGCGTCGCCCGCAGGTGTAAGTGTGGGGGTGTTCGAGTAGGAGGAGCGTGTCGCTGCCCCGCCCTTCGCCAAGATCGGCGGCGAGGCGCTTTTGCATATCCCAGCACTCGGCATAGCCTATTGTGCCCAGGTCCAAAACATCAAGAGAGCGCGTTGTAGGCTGCGCCCTCGCGTCGAGTTCCAGCATAGCGTTGCCCCGGCCTACGACCCGGCTGCCTGCACCTGCTCATGAGCATGGTAGGATGAGCGCACCAGAGGGCCGCTCTCCACATGCTTGAAGCCCAACCCAAGCGCCAAATCCTTTAACTCCTTGAACTCGGCGGGCGTGTAGTACTTCATCACGGGCAGGTGCCGGAACGACGGGCGTAAGTACTGCCCCACCGTCACGATGTCCACTTCATGCGCTCGCAGGTCATGGAGAGTTTGCACCACCTCGTCCCACTCCTCGCCCAGGCCCAACATAAAGCCCGACTTGGTGTAGCTCGTGGAGGCGGGGTCCATCTCGCGGGCCTTCTTGAGCAGTTCCAGCGAACGCTCGTACTTAGCCTGCGGGCGCACGATATAGTAGAGCCGGGGAACCGTCTCGATGTTGTGGTTGAGGATGCTCGGCCTGGCGTCCATCACCCTCTGGAGCGCCCACCACACTCCCTTAAAGTCAGGGATTAGCACCTCGATGCCGCAGCCGGGCACATACTCGCGCGTGAGGCGGATCACTTCGGCGAATATCTCCGCGCCACCGTCCTCCAGTTCGTCGCGGTTCACCGAGGTGATGACCGCGTGCTGCAATTGCAGCGCCTCGATAGCCCTGGCGACCTTCTCCGGCTCTTGCCGGTCCAGGACGCTGGGGCGGCCCGTCTTGATGGCGCAGAAGCCGCAAGAGCGGGTGCAAGTATCGCCCATGATGAGGAAGGTGGCGGTGCGGTGCTCCCAGCACTCGGAGATGTTGGGGCAGTGGGCCTCCTCGCACACTGTGTGCAGCCCCAGCCCGCGCATCAGCCCCTTGAGGTCGCGGTAGTTCTCCCCCTGCTGCCACTTCACGGTCAACCAGGGCGGCTTCCGCTCGATGGCTGTAGGTTCAGTGCTAACCGGGCGCGCCGGACCGCCGGGCCGACTGTACGGCTTGAGTTCGAGCGGTTGAGACGTTATATCTTCCGTTATGTTCGACATGATATACCTGCTTTCGGTGATATTATTTACCCTGTGACAATTATAACACAAGGTGCGCTCTGCCGGAGATCAGGGTGAGCCAAGAACACAGCCCAACCACGCAAACACAACTACAAACCTGACACAAGATGTCAAGTAAGCCGGCTTATAATTAGACCGACAGTTCTCCCATATAGATAAAGAAGGAGCAAACCACATGCAAAGGCAGACAACTCAGGAAGAAAGCAGCGACCCGCAGCAGAGCCGGCCTCAACTGCCCGCAGAGTACGGCATGCCCGAAGGCGGCGAGGGTATGCTGCCCTGGGCCTGGGCCGTTGAGCGGCTCGATAAGGCGCGCAACTACTGGGTCTGCACCGTGCAGCCCAACGGCAAGCCGCACGCCGTACCGGTGTGGGCAGCCTGGCTGGACGGCACGCTCTACTTCGACGGCCACCCCCGCACTCGCTGGGGGCGCAATCTGGCGGCTAACCCAGCTATCTCAGTCCACCTGGAGAGCGGCGACGAGGTGGTGATACTGGAAGGCGAGGTAGAGGACATCCCACATCTGGACAGAGAGGTGGCCGAGAGGCTGGCAAAGCTCTACAGTTCCAAGTACGACTCTCCGACCAACCCCGATGATTGGGTAGAGCGCGGTCTGTATGTCTTGCGGCCTCAAAAGGCTTTCGCATGGAGCGAGTTCCCCACAACGCTCACGCGCTGGCGCTTTGACCCAGCTTTGTAAAAGAACAAAAAGGGTATAGAAACAAGCTGTGGTAGGTGTGCGGAAAAGTATGGTGAGCCGCACAAGGGGTGATTAAGATACGCGAGTCCAGGTAGAATCTCCAAGAGATCGGAACTCAGGAGGTCTAGCATGAACCCGCAAGAGGTATCACCCAAAGGGTACCCGCCCTAATCCGGCGTGTCCTGCAAGTGGGCAGGTCGGCAAAGGCAACATTGGGGTGCATAGCCGCGTCAAAGGGCAGTACATGTGCCACACCTGCAACAAGGCGTTCTCTCACACGAGGGGTACACCTTTCTACCGAGCACACACTGATGCCGAGACAATCACGCTGGTGCTCGATCTGGTGGCACATGGCTGCCCCATCGAGGCTATTGTGGCAACGTTCGGCTTCCAAGCACGCACCGTTCGAGGCTGGATAGCGAAGGCTGGTGCTCACTGCGAGAGAGTACACAACCAGTTGGTGGTGCAGCCTCGGGAATTGGGTCAGGTGCAGGCTGATGAGATTCGGGTCAAGACACAGCTGGGAGTGGTTTGGATGGCTAAGGCATGCATGCTATGGCGCTCATGGTGACTACTCGGCTGTGGCTGGGTGGAGTGTGCAGCCCCTCGCGTAATAGAGAGTTGATTGAGCAGGTGGTCAGCTAGAACGCATAAATCTTCATCTACATATGTGCCTTGCCCTCGCCCTTGCCCTTGCTGCCGTTGCTTATAGCGGTAGATGGATTGGCTTCTTACGTGGGAGCGGTGCTGCCGTGCAGCGAGCCTTCCGTTCTCCTGAGTACACCGGCCGTAGAGGTAGACCCCGGCTGGTGCCCTGGGAGGGTGTAGTTATAGGTCAGGTAGTCAAGCAGTACGTGTGGGAGAAGGGTAAGAGAGTAGGCTTGGAGGTGAGTAGAAGATTGGCGCGATGGCTGCCGGTATCACTGACCATCGTTGGTCCTTGTGGGAACTGCTCTGGCATCGTGTGCCCGAACGGGCTCCTTCGCCCTCTTTTTGCGCCTACTTTACTTGCTTTGAGAATTGTTGGGTTTTGAGCCAATTTATACGGCCCTAGAATAGTCCCGCTATCTGTTTGTATAAAAATAGTGAGGTTTTTTTTATTGACCGATTTAACTTTACCTTTTACAGAATAAAGAAGGTTTTGTGAAACAACAGATGAATCAATGGCAATTGGGAATTCGAATGGATTTCCTTGAAGTGAATTATTTGCATGGCTAGAATATAAAATTCCCACAATCAGTCCTATTAGAAAGAAACTTATAGTTAATGGTAATACTATAAACAGTGGTATTGACTTCATATAAAACCACTATAGCAAGTTTAAAAAATAAAATCAAGGAGAGCCCGGCATCTTAAACTGCCAAAAAATTGTCCATGGGTCCGGTCTTTTAAAAAGCTGCTTATCATAACCATCAACATCGAATCCAATTTCATGAGCGAGACGCAAACCCACAAGATCTGTCCCAATTATATTTGCAATTTGACTATAAGGAAGTTGTTGCCCGTTGACATTAGAGCCTACTGTCAGAATATACTTTGTAAGTAATGTTGAAACCATTACTTTTGAGAGCCTTGGATCAGATGCTATATGTCTTGCAACATCCATATCTCGAAATTTAAAGGTAAGATTGTTATTACTATCTATCTTTGCAATACCATATAAGTTGCTTCCATCTGGTATACCGAATCCAAAATTTTCCCATCCTGCTGGTGCAGGATCTTGAGGATCTCTTGCCTTATCAAATCCTGCAACTGTAAATGTCGGAGCTAATCTACCCTGAGGTAGTACTCTTTTTAATAATTCTTTATAATCATCCATCAGTTCTGGAGGTATAACAACCATTGGCATCTGATTTGGATCATTCTCAGGTTGACCATCTGGATTTGTATCTAAGTTGTCTATTTTAGCTGTAACTAGTTCACCAAATTTATTAGTAAATTGCACAGTTATATCTTTTTTACTTGCTTCTGGCGCTGCGGTTGCTTCTGGTGGTATTATTGCCGTTGGTTGAGCTTCTCCTGTTGGCGCTGCTGTAGCGACTGCTTTTGTTGCTGCTGGTGTACGAGTTTCAGTTTGTCTTCCAATACCTTTATTTTTCCAGTCATTATAGTGTAATCCACTATTAGCCATCTCTACTTGGTTGTCTGGAGGATTATTGGGATTATAGGTAACAACTCTTCGTTGAAAAGCTTGCACCATTACAGTTGCATCTTTTCCATTAATTTTTACATCTGTCCATTCTGCAGGTGTAATGGGATAACCAAGATTGTCAACCATTTCTTTTGCAGATTGGCCAACGTTCTTTATCTCATTTCCAGGAGTTTTATCAAATGCAGCTACAATTACATCGGGGACATTTTGTTTTGTTTCATTAGAGTAGTAGACAACTTGAGGAACTTTTTGGTTATTTTTTGACGCATAAGCATCTTTAACAATTCCTTTGCGTGGGACGAACTTATCTTTTACTTCTTTACCTAATGCTGGCTGAGCTTCATTTTTTCCTGGTTGTAAAGAGGCAATGTCATGTAAATCTGCATAGGCAATTCCCGTTGAGCCAGGATCACCAGCCACGCCAATATGCGCAGGACCTAAGTTTTCAAACGTGGTATCACCCGTTTGATCATAACCACTAACCAGTGATGTTGCTAATAATCCAGCTGTTACATTTCCTTTTCCGTCATCTTCAAGACGGCCTTTTTCAAAGAGTTGCGTTGTAAAAGCAGGTGCTCCATTCCACTCCATAGTCATAGCACCCGTTACTATTGGACCATAAAAATAAGTAGGAAGTTGACCTTTTTCTTTTTTCTGTTCAGCAGTTAATGCATCAACAGATTTCCATCGTTGTTCAATAGCCGGAGAAGCAAAAGATGTAGGTGCAGCAGCTTCAACATTACCACCAGGGACTAACGACGCAAGACCAAGAGCAGCAATTGCTCCTAGATTGGCTAACTTAGAATGGTTTTCAGCAAAGTTTGCAATTTTTTCTCTCATAGTAAAGTGTAATCCTAAAGTGTACCCTTTGTCAAGACAACTAATATTAGTAAGTGTTCAGACTTGAGGTGGGACAACGGTCTGTAGGGGGCTGAATTGGGCTTTGCCCAAGAACCCCCCGTGCCTGCCCTGGTCGATGTTCCCCGATCTTCGGGATAAGGAGAGAGGGCAGGCACGGGGACCTGCCCCTACAGTCCATCCTTCACGAGTCCTCTACCCCAAGTCTGAACATTTACTAATATTACAACGACGGATTATGGTAGTAGGTGTGCGCTTAAGTATGGTTGCCAACTTCGCGATAAGGTACTTTGATATGAAGAGGCTCAAGATTGTGCTTGCAGATGCAGCAGTTCCTAAGCATCTAGCGGGCTGAATCGCCATCAGAAGTAGCGACCATACTTAAAGCGCACACCTACCCAAGCTGTTTCTATGCCCAAGAAGCGTTCAGAGCGTAATTTACAGGCCGCCTGCCTCCGGGTTGAAGTTCTCCAGGCTTTGCTTGATGATACGTAGGAAGCGGGCGCCCACCCCACCGTCCAGGATGCGGTGGTCGAGGGCGATTACCGAGTACATCATGCTGCGGATAGCGATGGCATCGTCTATCACCACAGGTCGCTTGACGATAGCCTCCATCGTCACCAGGCAGGCTTGCGGCTGGTTGATGATAGAGTGGGTCATGATCGTGCCGAGCGCTCCGGTGTTGTTCACCGTGATCGTGCCGCCCTGGATGTCGGCCAGGGTCAGCTTGTTGGCGCGCGCTTTCTCGGCCAGGTCGTACACCTTGCGGGCCAGACCGGTAACGCTCAGGTTGTCGGCGCCATGTACGACCGGCACGATCAGCCCTTCACCGATGTCTATCGGTATGCCTATGTTGATGTCGCGCTTGAGCACCACGCCCTGCTCGTCACTCCAAATCGCGTTGACCTGGGGAACCTGCTTGACGGCATCCACAACCGCCTTGATGAAGAAGGGCAGGTATGTGATGTCTACCCCCTCGCGGGCTTTGAAGCTCTGCTTGATGCTTTCGCGGTACTTCACCACGTTGGTCATATCTATTTCGACGGAGGTCCAGGCATGGGGCGAGGTCTGCACGCTCCGCACCATGTGCTCGGCGATGGCGCGGCGCATCGGGGTAAGGCCCATCGGCGTCTCGCCGCCCACCGTCGGCATCGCGGCAGGGGCCTGGGCAGGTTGGGTAGGAGCAGAGGCGGCGGGGGAAGGCTGTGCCGGCGCAGGTGCAACCGGCGTAGGTGCAGGAGCAGCCCCTCGCTGGGCGACGTACTGTAGCACATCCTCTTTGGTCACACGGCCTCCAAGCCCGGTGCCGCTGACCTGCGTCAGGTCCACTTGGTGCTCCTCGGCGAGACGGCGCACGGCTGGGGTCGAGCGGCGACGCAGCAGTTCTTCCTCAGTTTCACCTGATGACGCGCCTGCTGTAGCTGCACCTCCACCGGCTGGTGTGCCGGCGTACATCTGCGCCTGGCCCTGCGGCATCGAGGCAGCCACCCCCGCGCTCATGTCGGTGGGCATCTGTGCGGTGCGGCCATTCTCGGCCTGGCTTGCGGCGGGTGCGGGCGCAGGGGTCGGCGCGGGCGCAGGGGCGGTCTGAACGGCTGCGGCAGGCGCGGGGGCCTGGGGCGGGGACGAGGCTGTGGCGGCTGAAGGCGTAGGGGCGTTTGCTTCGGCAGCCGCCCCTACCTCCTCAATCGAGAGTATCTCCGTGCCGACGGGCACGGTCGCGCCTTCCTCGACCTTCAACTCTTTGATCACCCCCGACACCGGCGACGGTATCTCTGCGTTCACTTTGTCGGTGATCACCTCGGCAATCGACTCGTATTTTTCAACACTGTCGCCCGGCTGCTTGAGCCACTTGCCGATTGTGCCCTCTGTAACACTTTCACCCAACTGAGGCATTGTAACCGGGGTTACGGCCATTGGTTTTTCTCCTTCATGCTACTTTATGAGTTCGTTATGAGTTTGTTGCTTTTGAGCAAACAGATTCGTGAGGGAAAGGAGGACACTGTGGGTGGCCGCCTGCGCCGCTGTGCGCCCCTGTTAGTACGCCGCCAAATCCTTCATGGCTTGAAGTATCTTTTCCGGGTTCGGCATGAAAAACTCTTCTTGTGCGTGGTTGTACGGCATCGCGGGTATGTCGGGGCCGGTGACGCGCACGATAGGGCCGTCCAGGTAGGCAAAGGCGGCCTCGGCGATAGATGCGCTGATCTCGGCTCCCCAGCCGCCGCTGCGGTTGTCCTCATACACCACCACCACCTTGCCTGTTTTTTTGGCCGAGTTGATAAGCGTCTCGCGGTCGAGCGGGCTGATCGTCCGCACGTCCACTACCTCGACTTCAACGCCTTCTTTCGCCATCTCATCGGCAGCGTTCAGGCAATGGTGCAGCATCATACCGTAAGCGATAGCGGTCATATGCTTGCCTTCGCGCACCACTGCCGCCTTGCCCAGAGGTACAGTGTAATCCTCATCGGGCACTTCGCCTCGTATCAGGCGGTACGCGCCTTTGTGCTCCAGGAATATCACCGGGTCGGGGTCGCGTATAGCCGCCTTGAGCAAGCCCTTCGCGTCATATGGGTTGGACGGTATCACCACCGTCAGGCCGGGGATATGGCCGTACAGGGCTTCCACACTCTGCGAGTGGTACAGCGCACCGTGTATACCGCCGCCGTAGGGCATGCGAATCACCATAGGCACATTGAAGTCATTATTGGAGCGGAAGCGGATTTTGGCCGCTTCGTTCATGATCTGGTCCATCGCCGGGTGGCTGAAGTCGGCGAACTGCATTTCGGCCACCGGCAGCATACCGTTGATGGCGGCTCCAATCGCCGCGCCCGCGATCATCGACTCGGCCAGTGGAGTATCGAGCACGCGGGCAG
This sequence comes from Chloroflexia bacterium, assembly GCA_038231875.1. GTDB lineage: Bacteria > Chloroflexota > Chloroflexia > QHBQ01 > JADMIH01 > JADMIH01. Next base: position 10,776 of record JBBSIX010000036.1, read on the forward strand.
CGCCGAACTGCTTGAAAAAGCCGTCGGTCACGCCGAACACGCCCCCACGAGGGCCAACATCTTCACCAAGCACAAACACCCGCTCGTCGCGCTCCATCTCCTCGCGCAGGCCGTCGCGGATCGCCTCGATCATCGTTTTTACCGCCATTACGCTCTCTCCTCTGCCGGGGCATAGATGAACTTGGTCGCGTCCGAGGCCTCCGGGTTGGGTTGTACCTCAGCCCAGTCGGTAGCATCGTTTACCTCGGCATCAATGCGCTTCTTGATCTCGGCAAGCTCCTCCTCGGTCGCCACGCCGTTGTCGAGCAGGTACTGGCGGAACTTGGGCAAAGGCTCTTTGGCCCGCCACATATCAATCTCCTCGCGGCCACGATAGGTGCGGTCGTTGTCGTCTGACGAGTGGGCGGTAAGGCGGTAGGTGATGGCCTCAAGCAAGGTGGGGCCTTCGCCTGCGCGGGCGCGGCGAGCCGCTTCTTTAGTGGCAGCGTAGACCTCAAGCACGTCTGTGCCGTCCACCGCCACGCCGGGGAAGCCGTAGCCTTCGCCGCGAGCCGCCACGCTGCCGCCCGCCACCTGTTGAGGGACCGGCACCGAGATGGCATACTGGTTGTTCTCACAGAGGAAGATAACGGGAAGGTTGTGGATACCGGCCATATTCAGCGACTCGTGCCAGTCGCCCTTGCTGGTGGCTCCTTCGCCGTGAGATATGACCGTCACTTCGTCGTCGCCCTTCATCTTGGAGGCCAACGCCACGCCCACGCCATGACAAAGCTGGGTGGCGACGGGAGAGGAGCCGGTGACTATTTTGAGCCGCTTGAGGCCGTAGTGGCCGGGCATCTGGCGCCCGCCGCTGTTGGGGTCGGCTTGCTTGGCGAAGTGTTGCAGCATCGCCTCGCGTGGGGTCATCCCCAGGCAGAGGCAGATACCAAGATCGCGATAGTACGGCAAGAACCAATCCTTGCCGCGCTCCACGGCGAAGCATACGCCTACCTGTATAGCCTCGTGCCCCTGGCAAGAGATCACAAAGGGCGCTTTGCCCTGCCTGTTCAGCAGCCACATACGCTCGTCCAGGGAACGGGCCAAGAGCATATAGTAGTACATCTCCTGAAGTTGTTCCTTGCCCAAGCCCAGTTCTTCATGCCTGGGCTGTTTGGCTTTTGCTTTGCGGCTGCCCGACTCCACCTTCTGCTTGGTGGGAGTTGACATTAGTTACCTCCTCGTAATTGGGTGCCAACATGTAAAAAAGCGGCATTAGGCCGGTCTCTATTTCTTCTAACAGCTCTATATAAAGAGGCGCAACCATCTTATCACAAGGAGGGTGCGATGTCAAAAACAAAGAGGGCCTGCATACGCTAAACACAGACGACGCTAAACGCAAAGACACAAAGACGCAAAGAACGCACAAAGCTTTTTATGCTCGTCGCCACAGTTGAGTCAACATCTAACCACCAGCTTGGAGCTAAACACGAAGATGCGAAGGGTTTTACGGGTTCTCTCCCTTGAGGAGATGCAGGTCAACGTAGCAAGGGAGGATGACTTGTGTATAGAGAACGCAGAGGACGCGCTGAGGCTGGTACGGCCCAGCTATAAATTAGAACACTTTCGTGTCCTTCGCCCCTTCGCATCTTCGTGTTTAGCGTAGGGGCGCTTATAAAAATCTTTGCGGCGTCCTTTGCGTCGTCTGTGTGGGCGAGCTTGACTTTAGGTGCAGGTCCGGGAGCAAAAAACATGAGCCGGCCCGCTTTGGGTCGGCTCATGTAGTTCGTTTCTAAAAAGACAAAAAAGATGATTGCTTTTCGAGGGTTTTCACCCGATTTTGACAATGAAAGTTGACAACTTACGCGATTAGTGTGCGCCGGGTGCTCTCCTACAGTGGTTGTAGCTGCGTGGCTTCGCCCAATGTATGCTTTGTTTTAGCCCCCCATAACACTGCCGATGTTGCTGCCGATTTTTGAATAAAGATTCACGAAAACTACCTGGCCCACAAACGTCAGCACGGCTACTATAACGATTACCAACAGGGCGATGATCATTGCGTACTCCACCAGCCCCTGGCCTGCTAATCTCTGATCGCGCAAGCGCCACCGACGCAAGCCAACTTTCTTGCTTGGTGTGGCTGCCTTCACGCTATATTGCCTCCTTTCAGGCGATACGCCCGGTATCTGCTGCATCTTTTACTTGGTCGGGGAAGAGCGGCATGGCGCAATACCCCTTGTTTACACTATAGCCCTTTGCACATCGACTTTCAATAGCTCTTAGGCTTATCACTGTATAGTACTTTTATGCTAGTACCAGGTGTGAAGCGCTATCGGCTACTCTGTCTGCGCTGCGGGCAGGGTGGCTGCGATGCGGGTTCCACGCCCCGGAGCGGCGTCCACCGTCATTTGGCCGCCGTACATGGCGACCCTTTGGCGCATCGTAGCCAGGCCCTTGCGCTTTGGGTCGTTCAACCCGGCATCGTCGCCGGAGAAGCCCGCGCCGTCATCTTCGACGTTGACGGTCACTACTTCGCCGTTTACGTCTATGCCTACCTGGGCGTGTTTCGCGTGGGCGTGCTTCGCCACGTTCTGTAGGGCTTCCTGCACTATGCGGAAGGCGGCTACCTCGATGTCGCCCGGCAACCTACCGTGCAGACCGTTGATAGTCACCCCCACCTCGATCTTGTGCTGTGTGGCGAACTGCTGTACATAGCGGCGCAGGGTGGGTTCCAGGCCAAGATCGTCCAGGATCATGGGGCGTAGGTCGAAGATAAAGCGGCGGGTCTCCTGCAAAGTGGTGTTGACCACGCTCTTAAGGCTGATCAACTCGCTCTTGGCGCGGCTGGGGTCCATGTCAAGCAAGCGCTCGCAGATCTCAGCGCGCAGCACCAGGTTGGTCATCGTCTGAGCGGGGCCGTCGTGCATTTGGCGCGAAACGCGCAGCCGCTCGTCCTCTTGCGCTTGTATCACCTGGCCGATGATCTGCTTGCCGTCTGCCTCGCTTTGCGGAACGTCAATCTGCATTGATATGCCCGCCGTCGAGTGGGAACCGCCCCTGCCGCTGTTGTTGCCGCCGGAGTTGTAGCCTTCAGGCGCGCTCATAAGCACGCCGGTCACGCGCTGTAGGCGGTTCTGGAGCATACGCATGCTGTTGCGCTTGGCCTCCAGTTGCTCCACCTGGGCGCGCATCATAAAGAGGCGCATCTGCACTTCGTGGGATGAGTTGTAGATCGTCTTCATGTCGGTGCGGCTGTAATTGTCCAGGTTAAGCTCCATGTCGCGCACGCGATTGGTGGCGGCGTTCTCGCGCTGGGCCAGCTTTTCGACCTCCATGTTGCTCTGGCGCACCAGCATCTCTACTTCGGTCAGCTCGCGCTGCAAAGCCTCCGCCTCTACCCGCAGTTCGCTTAACAGCTGGGTTACTTTCTCTCCAAACTCGTCCGTGCCGGGCCTGCTGCCTTGTGCTAGCCCCTCTGCGACCTGTTGTGACATGACCATTCGGTTTCTCCCGCTAGAATACGCTGGAATAAATATATGTACGCTGGGCGCTATCTACTATCTAATGTTGCCTCTTATACAAGGTTAGCACGGGGAAGCTGGGGGTACAATAAGCCATTTGTACCCTTTGCCGAAGCTAGTTAGTCCTATTACCGTCCTTTGTTATCTGCTTTTACAAGCACCAGCCCCAACTTATCCTCATACACTTTGTGCCAGGCGGGGCTTGTCAGGGCAAAGGGGATGAGGCTTTTGTGGAACTGCTTGGAGAGAACGAGGGTGCGGATATCGTAACGGTCCAGGGTAAGCTGCCAGTCGGCGCGGGCGGCGGACACCGACAGGTAGTCCTCCCACACAGGCAGGGTGCGCGCCTCGAAGCGCCCATCTATGAACATTTGGCGCTGCGGATAGAGCCGCCACTCCAGGTAGCCGCCCCATTCCATGTAGTTGAATATGGGTGCGGGCAGGTTGTTCTGCTCCAGGAAATCGGCCAGTTTGGTGGGCGTGCCGGCGCTTACCACCGCCTTATCCGACGGGGCCACCAGTGGATTGCCGGCGCGCCACAGCGGTGTAAAGGCCAGCGCGCCGCCCACTATTATCGTCGCCAGCAACCAGTTGAGGGCAGGAAGGCCCGGCGGGCCGGCAGGGGAAGCGCCGGCTGCGGGCCGGGGTTTGCGGGCGGCAGCCCACACGGTAAAATTAGCGGCCATGATGGGCGCGGTTATCCAGGCCCACCAGAGGACATTACGCAGGGAGGTCAGGGAGAGATAGCCGAAGGCCAGCACCAGGAGCAGTTCGGTGGGGCGCATGCGGCGCTTGCTCAAGTACAGCGAGGCGGCGAAAATGAGCAGGTTGGCGAAGAACAGGATGCCCGTTCCGTTGTACAGGGTGGGGGCCTGCCACTCGTTGTTGAGGGTACGGGCGATGGGGTCGTTGGTGGCGACAAAGAAGTAGTTGTAGATGCCGATGAAGTAGGGATTGGCTAGGGTGGCGAGCGCGGCGGCGGCGAACCAGCCCCCTTGCCACAGAGCGGCCCCGGACCGCAGCCAACGCCGGCCCTGGGCGTTACCCACCTTCTCCACCAGCGTGCCCAACCCGTAGATGCCCAGCAACCCCAACCCCAGGAAGAACGAGCCATGCACGTTCACCCAGAACAGCATGACAGGCACGAGCAACGGCAGCCATTTGGGGGCGGTGTCTTTGCGCTCCAACAGCAGGTAAAAGGCGATGAAGGGAAGAAAAGCGAACAATTGAGGCCGCATGCCGTAGTTAGTCCAGCCTGTGATGTATGCGATCAGCCCGGCGGCGGTGGCGGCCCGCAGGGAACCTGATTTTCGCCGGCACACCCACACTATCATGCCCACCGTAGCGGTGATGATGAGGGCGCGCAGGGTGAGCAGCAGGTAGGGCGAGAGACTGTAGGCCCAGTAGAACAGCAGTTGCGAACCCCACTGCGGATTGTAGTATGGCTCGCGCACGGGCGACCAAACCAGCACATCCTGGGAGAGGAAGCGTCCCGTTTGGGCCATTATCTCACCGCTCTTGACGTTCCACCAGAAGTCGAACGGCTCGATATAGTCTACGGCGGCGGCAAACCAGGCCAGGGCTAGAGGCAGTATGGCCCACAGGTGAGCCAACTGCAAGCCTCGCCGGGCTACATCGCCGGCGGGCCGGCTTGCGGTTGCCGCGCCCGCGTAGTGGGCTACTTCGGCCTCGGTTTTGGGCCCGGATAGGGTTGGGGAACTGCCGGTACTACTCATAGGGCGATTGTAGCAGACAGATCAGGCGCGCACAATAAGACGTTTGTCACGGGAGGTAGTAGTACCAATGCGCGACGCGAAGATTGCAGTGGGAAGCTACAGGAGACGAGAGCCTATTGTTCTATGGATTGGTGAGCCGGACCGGCTACTGCCGGACGGGTAAGTGTTCGGACTTGGGGTACCGGGTGGGCTTAATACGACATTTGTATACACGCCTTAGAACTGAAAGCCCACATCTTTTTCTTCACTCTCGCTCGCAGACTGCTCCACGTTGTTTTGCACCTCGACGTGCTTCAGGGTGATAGTCAGGTCGTGATGGCCTTGAGAGGTCTTGCCGAGGGCGGCTTCGAGGGCGGCGACGGCGGGGCCGATGAAGTCGGCGGGCGCGGGCATGTCCCCCTCGACGTAGACGAGCGCCGACAAGTAGATACCTTTGCGTATCACCGGCACGGCTGCCGCCGGCGTGGTCGGCTTGGGAGCCGGGGCGGGAGGCGTTTCGTTCGGCTGCGCGCCCCCCGGCATCGGAATGCGGCGTAATCTTCGCATCTTGGACCTACCTTTTGTTGCCGTATGCGTACCTAGATACCAGGGCTTTGTCG
>JBBSIX010000037.1:0-16569 GCA_038231875.1 Chloroflexia bacterium
CAGAACACTGGGCGCAGCCCCGACTGGTCGCGCTCACCCCACTACATAGTGTCATTACGAACGCAGTGAGGAATCAGCCGGTGGAGCATGATTCTCGATAGCGGAATACCTGGTTATGTGAGCCGTACTTATGCATATATACGCCTACTATCGTGAGGGCGCACTGATTCCTCACTTCGTTCGGGATGACAAGGTATAGTTGGGATGAGCGCGGCCAGTCGGGGTTGCGCTGGTTGTTCTGCATAGAGATGTGGGTAATCACCGAAAGCGCTACCCCTTGCAATCCATTTAGGCCTATGCTATACTATCAATACCCCACCCAGGGGGGTTGGGTTAGGAGGATACATGAAAGCACAAGACAGCAAACACGAGGCCCTAAAGCGCCTATCTTACATAGAGGGCCACCTGAAGGGCATACGCAAGATGGTCGAGGAGGACCAGTATTGCGTGGACATCCTCAAACAGACTTATGCCGTGCAGCGAGCCATAGACAAGTTCGAGAGCCTGCTTCTACACGGCCACCTGAAGTCGTGCGTCATCGAGGGTATACGCGAGGGCCGCGATGAGGATGTACTAAGCGAGCTTGGAGAACTGTTCGACCTGGCGCAGCGGTAGCAACCGAGCCATCGGACAACAAATAACCGTTTCGCTGTAGAGCGAACGATTCGAGAAGGTAAGGATATGGCAACTGATCAAATAGACAACAGGAAAATAGAGACCTCACACAACGGGCAGTCAAGCAACGCCGATACAGAGTTGCAGCTGCCCATAGGCGGCATGACCTGCGCCTCGTGCGTGCGCCGCGTGGAGCGCGCCCTCTCCAAAGTAGAGGGTGTGCATAGCGTCGGGGTGAACCTGGCAACCGAGAGAGCCACGGTCAAGTACGACCCGGCAGTGGTCAACCCCGCCGGTATGCGAGCGGCTGTCGAAGGGGCAGGCTACAGCGTGCCCACCGAGGAGGAGCAGCTACCTATCGAGGGTATGACCTGCGCCTCGTGCGTGCGCCGCGTGGAAAAAGCGCTCGCCAAGCTGCCCGGCGTAGAGAGTGTGAGCGTCAACCTGGCAACCGAGCGGGTCACCCTGCGCTACAACCCGGCCATGACCGGCAAGGGCGAGTTCAGGCAGGCAGTTGAAAAGGCCGGGTACGCCTTGCGCGCCGAGCAGAAGGCGGAGAGCTTGGCCGAGGGCATGGAAGTGGCCGGGGCGGGCGACCTGGACCTCGAACAGACCCGCCGTGTGCGCGAAACCAACAAGCTGCGTACCCGGTTCCTTGTGAGCCTGGTGGCGGGCGGCCTTATCATGCTCGGTATGCTGATCCCCCTGCCTATATCGATGCAGACTCGCAACCTGCTGATGTTCGCACTGGCTACCCCTGTGCAGCTATGGGCCGGCTGGGGTTTCTACAAGGGTGCGTGGCTGGCGGCCCGCCACCTGACCACCAACATGAACACGCTGGTGGCCGTAGGCACTTCCACAGCCTACCTGTACAGCGCCTTTGTGACCTTCTTCCCCAACGCTGTAGGCGCGGCGGGACTGGCGCCGGACGTCTACTACGACACCTCCACCCTCATCATCGCCCTCATCCTGATGGGCCGCTACTTCGAGGCGCGCGCCAAAGGCAGGGCTAGCGACGCCATCAAGAAGCTAATGGGCCTCGCCCCACGTACCGCTCGCGTTTTGCGCGATGGGCAGGAGATAGACTTGCCTATCGAGCAGGTGCAGGTGGGCGATGTGATCCGTGTGCGCCCCGGCGACAAAGTGCCGGTAGACGGCGTAGTGCTGGACGGGGCTTCCTCGCTCGACGAGGCGATGCTCACGGGCGAGAGCTTGCCGGTCGAGAAGGGGCCGGGCGACGAGGTGATCGGCGCCACCATCAACAAGAGCGGCTCTTTCACCTTCCGCGCCATCAGGGTAGGCAAAGACACCGCGCTTGCCCAGATCGTGAAGCTGGTAGAGGAGGCGCAAGGCTCGAAGGCTCCTATACAACGGTTGGCCGATCAGATTTCCTCCTACTTTGTGCCTGCTGTGCTTGGGTTGGCCGCGCTCACCTTCTTGGTCTGGTACATATTTGGGCCGGAGCCGAGATTTACCTTCGCTCTTGTCTCGTTGATCTCGGTGTTGATTATCGCCTGCCCGTGCGCCCTGGGGCTGGCAACGCCTACCGCTATCATGGTGGGCACAGGCAAAGGCGCCGAGTACGGGGTGCTTATCCGGGGCGGCGAGGCTCTGGAAGGAGCTCACAAGGTAAACGCCGTTGTGCTTGACAAGACCGGAACGCTCACTCGCGGCAAGCCCTCGGTGACGGACCTGATTACAACAGGCAACGTGGGCGAAGGGGAACTGCTGCGTATAGTTGCAAGCGCCGAACGCGGCTCCGAACACCCACTGGGCGAGGCTATCGTAAACTACGCTGTCGAACAAGGCCTCACTCTGTCCTCGGCCACAGATTTCAAGGCGCTGGCGGGGCACGGCATCACCGCTACGGTGGATGGCCGCAAACTGCTGGTGGGCAACAGTCGTCTGATGCAGACCAACAGCGTGGGCTTGAACGGCTTGACCGAACAGGCGGTTGCACTGGGCAGCGAGGGCAAAACCGCGATGTTCGTAGCTCTAGACGGCGAGCTTGCAGGCATGCTGGCTGTTGCCGATACTCTCAAGCCGGAGTCGGCACAGGCCGTGCGCGAACTGGAAGCTTTGGGGCTGCAAGTGTGGATGCTCACCGGCGACAACGCGGCCACAGCCCAGGCGATAGCCTCGGAGGTAGGCATACATAACGTGCTGGCCGATGTGTTGCCGGAGCAAAAGGCTGCCAAGATCAAGCAGCTACAGGCCGCCGGCAAGGTAGTCGCCATGGTCGGCGACGGTATAAACGACGCGCCCGCCCTGGCACAAGCCGACCTGGGGGTAGCCATCGGCACAGGCGCTGATGTGGCGATGGAGGCATCGGACATCACGCTCGTGGGCGGCGACGTGCGCGGGGTGGTCACAGCCATCGCGCTGTCGCGGCGCACCATCTCCACGATACGCCAGAACCTGTTCTGGGCCTTTATCTACAATGTGGTGCTGATCCCGGTGGCGGCGGGCCTGCTATTCCCTCTGCTCGGCCTGCTGCTAAACCCGGTGATGGCGGCGGCGGCGATGGGCATGTCGTCGGTAAGCGTGGTGTCTAACTCCCTACGCTTGCGTAGCTTCGCCCCACCCAGGACCGTCGAGGAGATACTCCACCCGCCCCTGCGTCGGCGCGTAGCCGATGTTAGCTATCTGGTGGCTATCGGCCTGCTGGCCCTGGCGGTGGGCGCGGCGTCGCTCTTCCTGTTCCGCCCTATGACGGGCTAAACACAAGGCTGACTATCGGCGCATGGGTCGTGGGCTTCTCGCTCATGGCCCATGCGCGTACTTTGTTCAGAAGGGCGCACTGCCTACAGCCTTGCCGCCAATCGGTTCTTCTGGTATAAACAGGTCTAGGCAAACCCGAAACTCACAGGTACCAGATGACGGCACACACCAAGCCCGACACCTCACAACAAACACAACCCAGGCGTAAAGAACACAGCGAGCGGTTCGAGATACCGGACCTGCGTATCCTCCCTACCGAGGCATTGGTGCTCCATGAGCATGCCGACAGCAAGCGAGTGGCCCGCCTCAAGGCAAGATTGCAGAGGGACGGCTTTCTCAAGAGCCCGCCCATCGTCGCGCCGATACCAGGCACCGACCGCTTTGTGGTGCTCGACGGGGCGAACCGCACCAGCGCGCTACAGGCGCTAGGCAGCCCACACGTACTGGCGCAGGTGGTAGACTACAAATCGGATGAGGTACAACTGTGGACCTGGTATCACCTCATCACAGGCCGCACGCCCTTCAACTTCCTGCAGGAAATAGACCAGGTGGAGGGCATATCGCTTCAGCCCACGCCTATTGAACAGGCTCGCGCAGCCCTGGCGGTCGGCGAAGCCCTCGCCTACATCGTCCTGCCCGACGAGAACGGTGGGCACGCGATTTACCTGATAGACGGCGCACCGACGGAAACCGAACAACGCGCCCCGGAAAGCCCCACAGCCCTACTGAACGCCACCGTTGACACCTACAAAAGCGACCCCCTTGTGGCTATTCACCGTGTCAACACCGACAACCTGGGCGAACTAATGGAGTACTACGACAACGTGAGCGGCCTGGTGGTGTTCCCCGCCTATACCCCGGACGACATACTGCATCTGGCCGAAACCGGCGCCAGAGTACCCACCGGCATCACCCGCCACATCATCTCTCCTCGCGCCCTACGTCTGAATATCCCGCTTTCCGTGCTCACCGGCAGCCAACCGCTCGAAGAAAAGACCGCCTGGTGGCACGAGCAACTCAAGCGCAAGCTGGCCGGCAACGAGGTGAGGCTGTACCAGGAAGCTACCTACCTGTTCGACGAGTGAGCCGGATAGGGCTAGCATGCGGCCCCCGCCTTCGGCTCCCTACCTGCAAGGCAAAACATTCAGCCCCAGCAGCCCCAGTAGCACCTCCGCCTCGCTACCCGCATACTCAGGGTGCCGCTCCAGGCGCGCTCGCTCCAGGTACTGCACGGTGTAGGTCCTGCCGCTGTGGGGGTCGCGCTCCAGAACCGGCTCGGTGATGGGATAGCCTAGAAACGCCACCCCCCCATGCTGCTGCCAGTACCGTAGAAAAGGCCCGCCCAGATTGTGCCCCACTTGAGGGAAGTAGACCGCCGGCGAGTCGGTGTCGAAGGGCGGCGCGAGGGGCATCGTGCGGTTAGCATACGCCTGCACACCAAGCAGTCCAAGCTCCACATTATTGGGTGGGGTGTTCTCAGGGTGAAGTTCAAAGCGGTTGCGCTCGAAATACTGCACGCGGTAAGGCCGGCCGTCGGTTTGGCTCACCTCTGTAAACTCCTCAGTGAGAGGATAGCCAAACAGAGGCAAGCCGCCGTGCTGTTGCCAGTGCTGTAGAAACAAGCCGCCCAAACTGTGCCCGGTCGGGCCAAAGTATATCCGCTCCTCAGTGGAGGGGAACGGCTGCACAGGGCGGCAGGCCGCCGGCGGCTGCGGCGTGGGCGTGGGGGTTGGAGGTGCGGGCGTAGAAGTGGCGATAGCGGTAGCTGTGGCGGTGAACGTAGGGGTAGAGGTTCGACCAGGGGTGACTGTGGGCGTGCTGTTGCCCGCCATGACCTCCCAGACGCCGGGGTCCTCCTGGCCGAGCCGCCAGATACCGAAGCCCGCCATATTGTACTGCCTGATCAGCCCCAGTTTAGCCTCGAAACTGCGCCGGTTCTCGTACCAAACCTCGCGTGTCTGGCTGCCCTGCGTGTACCGCACATAAGGGGCCTGGGCCGCTTCGTCATAGCCGCTCACGGCGCCCGGCAGACTGCCGATGGTCGAGGCTTCCGCGTAGGTCCGAGAGTCGCCCCGCCCCGAGGCCTTACCCGGCGCTGAGACCGGCCAATCGTAGCCGTACACCCCCACTCCCCAGATCACTTTGGCCGGCGGTATCCTCGATACGGTGTAGTCCGCCGAGTCCCGCAGCTTGTTCATCGGGGCAACGGGGCCGGGGTCGCCGGTGGCCCAATGGTAGTCGTAAGCCATCACCAGGATGTAGTCGGTCACAAGAGCAAGGGCAGGATAGTCGTAAGCCCCGGCCCAGCCGAAGTTGGTATCGCGCACCTTCGCGGCCACCGCCATCGCCACCAGCTTGCCCTGCGGGTGGAGCGCTGCGTACAGCTTGCCCATAAAGGCGGTCAGCAGAGGCTTGTCGTTGGCGTTCAATCCCTCGAAGTCTATAGTGATGCCGTCGTAGCCGTTGGCATTGATCAGGGTTTGTATCTGAGTGACCATAAGGTCTAACGCGCGGGTGTCGGTGAGTATGCGGGTGAAGGCGTCGTACTGAGGCCCGTTCTTGAGCATCGGTAAGCTGCGCGCACCCGCAGCCCGTATTATATCGCTCGCCGCCGGCTGGTCGCGCCCCGTCACCTGCCCCTCGGCGTTGACGTTGAAGTACCAGGGCGACACGTAGTTGAGGCCGGGCGCGTTGGCTTGAAGCGAAGCCAGAGAGTTGGGGTTATAGGTGACATAGAAGCCCCAGCGTACCCCTACCGCCTGACCTTTTGGCCCGCTCACCGCCGTCAGTTGCTCGGCGCCCGTTGTGCCTACCGCGAGCAACATCAGCATACCTGCAAAGAAAAAGATGGTTGTCTTACTAAAATCCATGTGGTTCTCCTGACGGGAGCCGGTTTGTGAATGACAGGCCGAGTATAGGCGGTGGGTGTAACGTTGTCAAAACGTGTAAAAGGTTCGCTCCCAACGTTAAAGTCCCCCTGAAGGGCCGTATTGCGACAGTTGCATGAGGTACATCCTACAAAGATGCGTCTGCCCCCAGGTCGGTACACTGATATAACGGATGGCGAGCGTCTGGGATTTGCCGGGCACTCGCGGCTGCCTGCTCCTTCAATATGAAAACTTTGCATGTGCTTTGTGCTCTTTGCGTCTCTGCGTTTACTCACATCTTCTTGAAGTGGAGGCACGCGCTCGGAAATCCCAAGGATGTAAGTGTTCAGACATGGGGGGCAGGGGCGAAGCTTCCTGCCGGGGGGTGGGGGTGTCCCCCATCGCCCCTCCCACACATGGGAGGGTGTCGGGCTGCCTAGATGCCATTTCCTCAACCCCAACTCCTCTGAAAATAGAGATTACGAAGGGTAGGGGCACGGCGCGCCGTGCCCCTACGGACGCGCACATTTTCATCAGTAATGGTGGCCCCAGGGTCATGGCTTACTCTGAACACTTACCCAAGAATCGGCCCTTGACGAGCCGCCGAGCCTATGGTATAGTCAGCATAGTACAATAGCATATTCAAACGACTATGAGCAGAACGAGTAGCCGCAAGAGCGAGGTCCAGAGAGCCGGAGATGGTGTGAACCGGCACCGGCGCATGTGGTGAATGGATCTGGGAGTCGCGCATCGAAAGCCAAGCAAGTAGACTGCGCCGGAAAGCCCCACCGTTACCAGGGGGCAGGGTATCGGCAGACCGGCCTGCAAAACGCCGGACTAGGTACCTGATAAGTGCGGCACAATTGTGCCGAAGTAGGGTGGCACCGCGCAGAGCATACCTAGCTCTCGTCCCTTCAGTGGGACGGGAGTTTTTTGTTTTAAGCGCCGTGTACCGTCTACAGTGACCGTGTACCGGGCCGAGAAGGGAGCCAAAAATGATAGTCGAGGCCATAGACAAGCTGGTGCGGGGAGAGTCGCTCATGTTCGACGAGGCAGCGGGGGCGATGGGCGAGATAATGGACGGCGAGGCCACACCCGCCCAAATTGCTGCCCTGGTGATCGCCCTGCGGATGAAAGGCGAAACGGTGGAGGAGATAGCGGGCCTGGCGCGCGTGATGCGCCTACGTGCCACCCCTGTGGAGTTGGGCGACACCGAGGTGGTAGACACCTGCGGCACGGGTGGCGACCGCTCAGGCACTTTCAACATCTCAACGGCGGCGGCGCTTGTGGCTGCGGCCGCGGGCGTGCCTATCGCCAAGCACGGCAATCGCGCCATGTCCAGCAGGTGCGGCAGCGCGGACGTGCTGGAAGCCTTAGGGGTGCAGATAAACCTCGACGCTGAGGAGGTAGCTCGGTGTGTGCGCTACGTGGGCATCGGCTTTATGTTCGCGCCCTTGTTCCACCCCGCCATGAAGTACGCTGCCCCAGTGCGCCGTGAGCTTGGCACACGCACCGTGTTCAACATCCTCGGTCCCCTCACCAACCCGGCGGGAGCGCGCTCCCAGGTGCTGGGCGTAGCCGACCCCGCGCTGCTGCCCAAAATGGCGGGCGTGCTGGAGATGCTGGGCGCCCGCCATGCCCTCGTGGTGCATGGTCACGGTGGGGTGGACGAACTGAGCACCACCGGCCCCTCCATCATCTATCGAGTGCGCGCCGGCCACCCTACCGAGCAGATCGAACTGAGGCCGGAGGAGTTGGGGCTGGCGATTGCCCCACGCGAGGCTTTGCTGGGCGGCAGCGCCGAGGAGAACGCCGCTATCATCCTCTCTGTGCTGAGGGGCGAGCGCGGCCCCAGGCGGGACGTGGTAGCGCTGAATGCAGCCGCCGGCCTTTTTGCAGCCGAGCTTGCCCCCACTATACAGGAGGGCATCGCACTGGCTGAGCAGGCGATAGACAGCGGCGCCGCCCTGAATACACTGGAACGGCTCATCGAGTTCAGCCGCAATCCGGTGCTCACCGGCGGCCCGCCCGCCCCGACAGATCCGGCTGTCACCCCTGCTCTCGAAGCCGAAGCTGCTATGCCCAAACCCAAGCGCCGTAAGCCTGCCTCGAAAGGGCGTGAGGCAGCCGCATGAGCATACTGGCCGACATCATAGCCAACAAGCGCGAAGAAGTGGCCTGGCGCAAGGCGATCCGCCCCTTGAGCGAGATCACCCTGCAAGCGCAAAAGTGTGGGCCTGTGCGCGACTTCCGGGCCGCCCTGTGCGACCCTGCGCGCCATGCTCCCCGCGTCATCGCCGAAATCAAGCGTCGCAGCCCCTCCAAAGGTGTCTTGCGGCCCGACCTCGACCCTACCGAGGTGGCTTCCAGCTACCAGCGAAACGGCGCGGCGGCCATCTCCGTGCTGGCCGACAGCCGCTTCTTCGGCGGCTCTCTGCACGACCTGGCGGCGGTCAGCATGTGGACCTCGTTGCCTGTGCTTTGCAAAGAGTTCATCATAGACCCGTATCAGATTTACGAAGCCCGACTCGCGGGAGCCGACGCGGTGCTGCTGCTGGCCTCGGTACTGGATGGCGGGCAGCTGCGCGAGTACAGGGAGACGGCTGCCCAACTGGGCATGGCCGCGCTCGTTGAGGTACACAACGAGGCCGAACTGGATGCCGCCCTCAACGCCGCCGGCGACATCGTGGGCATTAACAACCGCGACCTGAACACTTTCACGGTCAGCCTTGACGCTACCAGGCGACTCCTACCCCTCGTGCCGCCCGGGGTGGTAACGGTCAGCGAAAGCGGCATACGCACTGTGCGCGACCGGGACGAACTGGCGCGGCTGGGGGTGGATGCCCTGCTGGTGGGCGAGGGCTTGCTTACATCGGACGACCTGGCGGCTGCCACACGCGAGATGTGCGGCGTCGCGCCCGCTTGCGAGGTGAGAGTGTGAACTCCGCCTTACGTTCCAACCCAGCCGAAGGGCCGGGTATACCGAGTACTTCCTGCAAAGTCAAGATTTGCGGCATTATGGAGCCTGAGCATGCTGTAGCGGCAGCCGAGGCAGGCGCTCACTTTATAGGCATGGTATTTGCCCCCAGCCGCCGGCAAATAGGCGTGGAGAAGGCAGAGGAGATACAGAGCGCACTGAGAGCCGCCGGCGCGCTTGCCTCTACGGTGGGGGTGTTTGTAAACGAAACCACCGAGCGGATGCTGGAGATAAAGAGGATTGCCGGCCTTGATCTGCTGCAACTGAGCGGCGACGAGACGCCCCGGCAGGTGGCCGACTGCCTCGCATTGGGCCTTGCGGTCGTCAAGGCGGTGCGCTTCCCCAACAACTGCTCACTTGGGCAGGCATTAGAGAGCCTAGCCCCGTTCGTGCCGTTCATCGAGACCGGACGCTTCCGCTTCTTACTGGACACCTACAATCTCGATGCCTACGGGGGCACGGGCGAGAGGGGCGATTGGTCCCTTGCCGCCCGGCTTGCCCGGCACGCGCCCTTCTACCTGGCAGGCGGCCTCACACCGCAAAACGTGGGAGAGGCGATAGAGGCTGTTCAGCCCTACTGTGTGGACGTGAGCAGCGGAGTAGAGCGAAACGGCAGGAAAGACCCACAGCTTATCGAAGATTTTATCGTGCGAGCGACCGCTTCGGCAGGTCACAGCCTGGGCGAAGAAAGATAGACCACGCCCCGAAAGGAAAGCAGATGTTTATTACTACAGAGACCGAAGAGACCGAAGAGCAAGCAGGCTCCAGCAAGGCTTACAACCTCCCCGATGCCGGGGGCCATTTCGGGCAGTTTGGCGGCAAGTATGCCCCCGAAGTGCTCATGCCCGCCCTGGAGGAGCTTCAGCACGCCTACGCCGAATGCCGAGACGACCCGCAGTTCATCGCCAAATTGCGCGACCTGGAGCGGCACTACGTAGGCCGCCCTACGCCCCTCTATTTCGCCGAGGGGTTAACGCGAGAGATGGGAGGGGCACGTTTGTTCCTCAAGCGCGAGGATTTGGCTCATACAGGGGCACACAAGATAAACAACGCCCTGGGCCAGGCGCTGCTCGCAAAGAGGATGGGCAAGCGGCGTATTATCGCCGAGACGGGCGCGGGCCAGCACGGGGTAGCCACAGCTACGGTGTGCGCCATGCTGGGGCTGGAGTGCATCGTCTACATGGGCGAGGTAGACATGCAGAGGCAGCAGCCCAATGTCTTTCGCATGGCACTGCTGGGCGCCGAGGTGCGCCCCGTAGTCTCCGGCAGCCGCACCCTCAAAGATGCCATCAACGAAGCGGTGCGCGACTGGGTGACTAATGTCGCCAGCACCTACTATCTGATCGGCTCGGCGGTGGGTATGCACCCCTATCCGATGATAGTGCGCGACTTCCAGAGCATCATAGGGAGAGAGGCGCGGAGGCAGTGCATGGAGATGGAAGGCCGCTTTCCCGATTACGTGGTGGCTTGCGTGGGCGGGGGAAGCAACAGCATCGGCATCTTCTACCCCTTCATCGGCGACGAGCATGTGCAGTTGGTGGGAGTGGAAGCTGCGGGCGAGGGGCATGAACGCGGCGGCAAGCACGCCTGCACCCTCACGGCGGGCACTGTGGGCGTGCTGCACGGCTCCCGCTCCTACGTTCTTCAGGACGAGCAGGGGCAGATAAGCGAGACGCACAGCATTTCGGCAGGTCTCGACTATCCCGGGGTCGGCCCCGAACACAGCTACTTACGAGACACAGGCCGCGCCCGTTATACAGGCGTGACCGATGCTCAAGCGCTGGAAGGCTTCCGGCTGCTGTGCCGCACCGAGGGTATCATCCCGGCGCTGGAGTCGGCGCACGCTGTTTACTACGCAGCGCAGTTGGCAGCCTCTTTGCCCTCAGATAAAATGGTGGTGATAAACTTATCGGGCAGAGGAGACAAAGACATGAGCACAGTGGCAGGCGAACTCGGCATAGTCGTAGAACAGGCGCAGCCCTGATGGGGCGCATCGCTGCTACTTTCAGGCGCTTGCGAAAAGCAAACGAGGCCGCTCTCGTGCCCTACCTGACCGTAGGCTACCCTTCGCTCGACCTCACGCGCCGACTTGTGCCCATCATGGCGCGCCAGGGGGCCGATCTGATAGAGTTGGGCGTGCCGTTCTCCGATCCCATGGCCGATGGGGCCACAATACAGCGCGCCTCCCACGCCGCACTGCTGGCCGGCATCACGTTGTCCGACTGCCTGAGCGTGGCCGCGGAAGCCCGGCGCTCCAACGATGTGCCTCTCCTCTTCATGAGCTACTACAACCCGATCTTGCAGTACGGCCCCACCCTGGTAGCGGACTGCGCGCAAGCCGGCGTTGACGGCTTGATCGTGCCCGACCTGCCGCCGGAAGAAGCAGGTGACCTCAAGGCGCAGTGCGAAGCGGCGGGCCTCGATATGATATTCCTGGTGGCCCCCAACAGCACCGACGAGCGCCTGAAGCGGGTGGCCGAGGCCGCCGGTGGCTTTATCTACTGCGTGTCGCTCACCGGCGTCACCGGGGCGCGCTCCGAAGTCGGCGAGGGAGTAGACAACCTGATAGCCCGTCTGCGCCGCTACACCGATTTGCCTCTGGTAGTGGGCTTCGGCATCAGCACGCCGGAGCACGTTCGCATGATGTCGAGCCTGGCCGACGGCGCGGTTGTGGGCAGCGCGCTGATCAATCTGGTCGAAAGCCTACCGGAGGACGAGGTTATTCTCGGCGTATCGGAGTACATCAGAGAGTTGAAAGAAGCCACAGCCGGGAAGCAGCCGGCGTCCTGATTCGCTCCGCTACTCCTGCTCCCCTTCCATGTAAGTCTGAGCGTGCCTGGTATAGTGCTGCGCCGATTGCACGATACGCCGTCGTTCCTCCTCGGTAAGCGGGCGTTTCACCCCGGCGGGCATGCCCAATATGAGAGAACCACCCGGCAACTCCGTATCTTGCGTCACCAGCGCGCGAGCGCCCACTATCGAGTCGGCCCCGACAACGCTGCGGCTCAACAGCACCGCGCCCATACCGACGAGCACCCTGTCCCCCACCCTGGCGGCGTGGATTATAGCCCCGTGCCCCACCGTTACGTCTTCCCCGATCATGGTGGGGCAGCCGTGCTCGCCATGCAGCACAGCGCCGTCCTGTATGTTGCTCCGTGCGCCGACCACGATGGGCGCGACATCCCCCCTCAGCACCGCCCCGAACCAGACGCTCGCGCCCTCCCCCAGCGTGACATCGCCAACAAGGGTAGCGTTTGGCGCGACAAAACAGTCGTCGGCTATCTTGGGATATGTATCTTTGTACCCGTAAAACGGCATGGCAGCGTTCTCCTCCTGTCCGCTCCGCCCTAGTGCGAGGCCGCCAGCGCACCTGCCCTTGCCGGTGCGTCAACTCACCGACACGAGCACCTTCCACTTGTACTTGGGATCGTCGGTGGAGGGTGCGAACAGGTTCTCGTGCATGCCCACCCCCGACGGCGGGCCGCCGGAGCCGGGCCGCCCCACTTTGCCGTTACTGGCGCTCACCTCTTCTGTACTCATGACTCATGAATTCCTCCCGTACGGCAGAACTTGCCAAGATTATAACCCCAATGTACAGGTTACGTGCATTGTACGCACAGCGACCCCGCATAAGTTTGCCCCTACAGTTCATCCTTCACGAGTCCTCCCCAGGTCTGAACACTTATAACAGCGCCCCCAGCTTGTACCCTGCCTCACCACATGTTACACTCAAAATATACTCAGGAGAGAGGTGGTGTATGGCAAGCGGACCGGAACGGGTGCAGAACGCGCTGGACGCGCTGGGGTTGCAGGCGGAGGTGATACGGCTGCCCGCCGGCACGCGCACGGCACAGGAGGCGGCCCAGGCGGTAGGGTGCGACGTGGGCGCGATTGCCAAGTCACTGCTGTTCCTGGCCGACGGCGAGCCTCTGCTGGTGATCTGTGGCGGCGACAAGCGAGTGGATACCGAGCAAGTGGCCCGCCTGGTGGGCGCCCGGAAGGTGGAGATGGCCCCAGCCGGCGAGGTGCGGCGCATAACAGGCTACGCTATAGGAGGTGTGCCGCCGGTAGGACACGCCACTCCCATCCGCAAGTTGTTCGACAGCGGTCTGCTGCTCCGGCCCATTATTTATGCCGCCGGAGGCGCTCACGACGCTCTTTTTTCGGTGGACCCGCGTAGTTTAGCTCAGGCCGGCGGGGGCGAGATAGCAGAGGTCTAGTTGGCCGGCCCCCACCAAGCCGGCCAGGTCCACACCCAGGCTGTTCTCCTCGCGATCTACGAGGCACTGTACACTCAGTACGGTCCCCAGAGGTGGTGGCCGACCCGCACGGGCAGCCGGTGGGAAATTATGCTCGGCGCTGTGCTGACGCAGCGTACTTCGTGGCGCAACGTGGAAAAAGCGCTGGCTAATATTCTCTCCGCCTGGGGCGAGCAGGGCTTGAGCGACCCCGCCTGCGTGCTCCGGGCGCACCCGGACGAGGCGGCCTGCCTGCTCAAACCCGCAGGGCACTTCAACAGCAAACCTCGTAAGCTAAAGCTGTTGGCCGAGTTCGTGCTAAAGAATGGCTGGGTAGATGCGCCGCCTCTGGGGGAAAGCGCCGCCGAACTGCGAAGGTCATTGCTCGGCATCTGGGGCATCGGGCCGGAGACTGCGGATGCCATACTGTTGTACGCGCTCGACCGCCCTATCTTCGTGGCCGACGCTTACGCCTTGCGGTTGGCCTCCCGGTGGGGCCTGACGGCGACAAGCGCCTCTTATGACGAGATACAGCGCCTGTTCATGGACAATCTGCCCCACAATGCCAACCTGTTCAACGAGTACCACGCGCTTATAGTGGCTCACGGCAAGGACCTGTGCCGCCCCCGGCCCCTCTGCGAGGCATGCCCGCTCAACAGGCCGATAGTGTTGGAGCGCACGGCTGAGACAAGCGCTTTGTGGCAGTGCCCTAAGTTATACACCACAGCCACATAGGGAGGTTAAAGTTATGAAGTACGTTTTACCTAGCGCGGGTGGCATCCTACTGCTGCTCGGCCTGATCTGGTTCCTCCAGGGTATCAACATCCTGCCCGGCAGCGTTATGACCGGACAGGCGTTCTGGGCGTGGGCCGGGGTCGTCTGCATAGTGGTGGGGACGGGGCTGCTATTTGTCGGGCTGCAAAGGTTCGGCGGGAGAGGATAACGGTTCGCAATCTGGGTGGAGGAACGCTCCTCTGCCTGCATACGGGAGCAGTACAATGCGTGCTATTCGAGTTCACGAAACAGGGCGGCCTGAGGTTATGCAGTACGAAGAAGTCGGCAGACCTACGCCGCAGGAAGGGCAGGCGTTGGTCAAGGTTGAAGCCTCGGGCGTCAACTTCATTGATGTGTACCAGCGCACCGGCCTCTACGCCAGAGAGTCGCCTTTCACCCCAGGCATGGAGGGCGCGGGCACAGTCAGCGCCGTTGCGCCAGGGGTAGATACCGTACAGGTGGGAGACCGCGTGGCCTTCGCCGCACAGGGCGGCTCCGGCTCCTACGCCGAGTACGTCACGGTGCCGGCGGACAAGCTGGTGCCCGTGCCCGCCGGCCTCGAGCCCCAACGAGCGGCTGCGGCGATGCTGCAAGGTATGACGGCCCACTATCTTACCCACACTACCTACAAGGTGCAGCCCGGCGACCGCGTGCTTATCCATGCTGCGGCGGGCGGCGTGGGCGCGCTGGTGATCCAGATGGCAAAACGGCTCGGTGCCACCGTCTACGGAACGGTCTCCACCGAAGGAAAAGCGCAAATCGCCCGCGAAGCAGGCGCGGACGAGGTAATCCTGTACACAGAGCTGGATTTTGAAGAGGAACTCAGGCGGCTGACCGGAGGCGAAGGGGTGAACGTGGTGTACGACTCGGTCGGCAAGGACACTTTCAGCAAGAGCGTCAACTCGCTGGCGATGCGAGGCTATATGGTCAGCTTCGGCCAGTCGAGCGGCCCTGTGCCGAGCGTCGAGATGGCCCCTATCGCCAAGTCGTCCCTTTTTCTCACCCGCCCCACCCTGTTCCATTACACCACGAATCGGCACGATCTGCTTATGCACGCGGGCGCGGTGCTCGACATGATCGCCGCCGGCGAGCTTGAACTACGAATCGACCGCACCCTACCGCTTGCACAGGCCGCCGAAGCCCATCGCCTGCTCGAAAGCCGCGCCACCGCAGGCAAGGTACTGCTCATCCCCGACCAACAATAAGACAATGAGGCGTAACTGTGGTAAAATAAAGTAGTCTCACACAATCCGCTGGAGGTAATTTTATGGCCGCTAAGACCCCGCGTTTGCCCAAAGTAGAGATAGAAGAAGCTGCCCCTGAAGCCCGCGAACTGTTCGACCGCTTCATGAAGGCCAGAGGTAACGTGCCCAACATGTTCCGCACGCTGGCCGTCCGGCCTGAAATCATGCTGACCGCCGCAGCCCACATGAACGCCATCGTCGCCACAGGCACGGTAGCGCCCTCCCTCAAGGAGATGCTCATTGTGCGTACCAGCGCGCTCAATCGCTGTGAGTATTGACTCTCCTCGCACACCGCCGCGTTGCGGCGCTTCAACGTTTCGGAGGAGAAAATCACGGCTTTGCAGTACGCCTTTCCCGATCCCAACCTCTTTTCGGAAAAAGAGCTTGTGGCCCTCGAGCTTGCCGACCGCATGACGGAAGGGGGCCATGCCGTCAGCGACGAGCTTTGGGACCGCCTCAAGAGCCACTACGACGACGGGCAGATAGTAGAGCTTGCCTGCTCTATCGGCCTGTTCAACTATTTCAACCGCATCAATGACGCTCTGCGGATGGAGATCACCAAGTAGCAACCGCAGCTATGCCTCACACTCTACTACTTACAGGCTTCGAGCCTTTCGGCCAGTGGCAGGTAAACCCATCCTGGGAGATAGCGCGCCGTCTGGACGGCGAAGCGGTCGGTGGGCTGCACGTGAAGGGCCGCCGTCTACCGGTTAGCTGGGCCGACACGTGGCCCGCGCTGTTGCAGGCGATAGAGGAAACGCAACCCGACGCAGTCTTGATGCTGGGGCTGGCGGGCAAGCGTCTTTGCATCTCAGTGGAGGCACAAGGGCTAAACAGGTGCGCCCGGATAGAAGACAACGCCGGCAAGCACCCCGCCTCCGATCTAATAGACGAGGGAGGCGACGAGACAGTGCCCGCCACCATCCCCGTCGTGGCGATAGTTGAACGCATCGGCACGCTGGGCTTGCCTGCCGAGGTATCGCAGGATGCGGGCGGCTATCTATGCAACTATGCCGTCTATCGAGCATTGCAGTGGGCGAACAGCGAGCGCGCAACCATGCCGGTCGGGCAGCTCGGATACGAGCCCGGGGGGCTGGCGACCGCCGGCTTGCTGCGTTCGCCGGACGAGCAAC
>JBBSIX010000038.1:0-16543 GCA_038231875.1 Chloroflexia bacterium
AGGCCGATTTGGGCCGAGGCCTCCGGCGATATGGTCGCACTCACAAAGGGCGACTCGTAGCATGGCGGCAGCCACTCGGCGGGAATATTGAGCGCCTCCAACATCTCGTCCGACCACCGGCGATTACGCACGTCAAGCAGAGCAGTGCCACCCGCATCCGACACCTCGGTGGCGTATTGGCTTGTGAGCTTATAACGAACATAGTCTTTAGGCAGCAACACGTGAGCAATGCGGCGGTACACCTGCGGTTCGTGCTCGCGCACCCACACAATCTTTGGAGCGGTGAAGCCCGGTAGCACAGGGTTGGCCGTCCATTCCAGCAGCCGAGGGAGGCCCAGACTGGCTGTGATCTCGGCACACTGCGGGCCGGTGCGCTGGTCGTTCCACATGATGCAGGGGCGCAGCGTCTCACCCTCCTTGTCGAGCAGTACCAGCCCATGCATCTGACCCGTCAGCCCCACGCCCACCACCTGCTCCGGCCTTATGTCGGCCTGCCTCATAACACCCCGTATCGCCCCGACGGCGGCCTGCCACCAGTCGCGGGGGTCTTGCTCGGCCCACATGGGGCGGGGCGTAGACATGTCGTATTCGACGGAGGCCGAGGCCAGAACGGTTCCGTCTTGATCGATCAAGACGGCCTTGCCGGCCGACGTGCCTATGTCTATCCCCAACATGCAATCCGGCATAAAAAGCCTACCCTTTAGCTTTCTACCGCCGACTTTAGAGAGGGCAGGGGTGACAGCTTTTCAGGGTGCATGGCGCGCCTGCGGATCAGGTACGCTTCCAGCCAACCGCGCGACTTCTCCGGGTGCTCGGTGGCCCAGATGATCGACTCGTGGTCCAGGCTGTTGATCCGGTCGTTGGCGGCGCGCATAGCATCCATCGAATTACGCAGGCCCATCTCCACCGGCATGCGCTCCGGGTTGATGTCCAGCCCGAACCAACCCTCGTAGCCGTACATCTTCATCGTGTAGAGGGCCGCCTCCAGGCTCTCCGGGGCAATAACCCCAACGTTGAGGTCCTGGTCATAGTTGCCTAGCGGTTGACTGTTCCAGTGGCTGTGCGCCAGCCGCCCGTACTCCATCACCAGGCCGAAAGCGTAAGGCAGGTCCTCATAAGCCATCAGCATATGCCCCACTTCCGGGTTCATGCCCACCAGGGCGTGCCCCTCGTCGAGCAAGGCGCGGTTCTGCGGGTTTTGCAGCATCGCCTCAACCTTCATCCCAAGCAGAATGCCCTCCGGTGTCGTGCCATATAGGATATGGCCCCTGGGTTCGTAGGGCTTCGGCTCCTCAGCCACCCGAACGCCCGGAACCGCGTCCATCGCCTCGGCCAACCCTGCGGCAAAGCGGTCGCGGGCCGCTACGAGGTCTGTGCCGAAGGCGTTCTCATAGCCGTCAATCCCCGGCCACACCACCGCGAACTCGGTGTCAAGCTCCCGGTTGAGTTGCAGGGCGCGGACGGTGCGGTCTATCGCTGTTTGGCGCACCTCCGGTATCGGGTTGGAGAGCGAACCCCACTCGAACTGGGCATCGTAGAACAGGAGTGGTATCACGGTCAGTATCTTGATACTCGTATCCCGCGAGAACTGCTTCCAAAGATCGAGGTTATCCTCGTTGATCTCGTTGGGATAGTGCGCCTCCATCCCCTGCAAGCCAAAGTCAGCCAACTTCGAGGCTATTTCCAGGCGCGGCTCTATGTCTATCGTCTCGCCGTAGCGGTCGTGGAAGCGGCTGGCCGGCGGCGAGAAAAACCACACTCCCGCCGAAAACTTCAAGTTAAGCTCAAACGAATCGAGGTGCTCCACCATCTGTTGGGGAGTGCGCCGCCTGGCTTGCGGCCTGAGATCAGGCAGACCCATAGTTATCCTCCTTTTTCATTGAGAGCTTCCCTCCAAGTACAGGTTCCAGGTGCCGGCGTTCCGCTATGGCCTTTCCGCCTCGGTCAGGTCCACCGGCATATCCTGGGGCATATCAGCGCTCGCATGCACCGCCCCAGGCTCCGGTATGTGCGACACCACTATGAAAGTCAGCGTTGATACCAGCAGCGCCAGGAAACCCACCTTGAATAGGGCGAACACCCAGGGCTGTATCATGAACAGTATCCCCACCATAATGCCCGCGATGCTCAACTTCGTTAGCGGTCCAACTAAGCTGCGAAGGCCCATGTATCCTCCTCGTTGCTTTGAGTTCGGGCTGAACGCGAAACTATCGCCCCGAACCCCACATGCTCCGTCTTAGTACTCTATCTGCACCCGCCGACCTTCCTGTGCTGATTGCAGGATGGCGTCCACTATCACGGCGTTGCGATAGCCGTCCTCGAAGGTCGCGCCAAGCGGGGCCACCTCGCTGTCGTTGACGATGGCGCTCAACAGGTGCTCTACTTCGTGGACGAAGGTATGCTCCCAGCCGATAATGTGCCCGTGCGGCCACCAGTTGCCCCAGAATGGGTGATGAGCCTCGGTCACAAGTACGTTAGTGAAGCCCTGGCTCTCGCGTGGCCCATCCTTCCAGAATACTTCAAGCTCGTTGAAGCGCTCAAGGTTGAAGCGGATAGAGCCGTTGGAGCCGTTTATCTCAAACACCTCGTAGTTCTTGCGTCCGGGGCAAAAGCGCGATGCCTCAAGCGTGCCCACCGCCCCGCTCTCGAACTCCACCACCGCCTCAAAAGCATCGTCCACCTCTACCCGGCCTCGGCCCTCGCCGTCGGGCAGGGGCCGCTCCTCGATGAAGGTGCGGGTCATCGCCATCACCGACTTCGGCTCGCCCACCAGGAAGCGGCCCAGGTCTATTATATGCGCGCCCAGGTCGCCCAGGGCGCCGCTGCCCGCCAGCTTTTTGTCGAGCCGCCAGATAAGCGGGAAGTCCGGGTCGGTGATCCACTCCTGCAAGTAGACCGCCCGGAAGTGGTAGATTTCGCCGAGCCGCCCGCTCTGTATCAGGTCGTAGGCCTGCCGTATCGCCGGCACAAAGCGGTAGTTGAAGCCCACCATATGCTTGACGCCCGCCTTTTCAACAGCATCGAGCATCTCCCTGGCCTCCTGCTTGGAGCGGGCCATCGGCTTCTCACAAAGGATGTGCTTGCCCGCCTCGGCTGCCGCGATGCAAGGCTCGGCGTGCATGTAGTTCGGCCCGCCGTTGTCGAACAGCTGCACAGCGGGATCGCGCAGCATCTCCCGCCAGTCGAGATAGTACTTCTCGTAGCCGTAGCGCTGGGCGGCCTCGCGCACCGCCTCCTCGTTGCGCCCCGCCACCGCCACCAGCCTGGGTATTGCAGGCGGGGGGTACATCATGTAGGGCATTTTTTTGTAGGCGTTGCTGTGGGCCTTACCCATAAAGGCATACCCGAACATCCCCACGCCCACCTCCGGGGCCTCTTCACTCGCCTTCGCCCCCGCCATCGTCACAAACCCAACTTCTTCCGCCATAGTGCTCCTCCTGTCTCCCTACACTCGCCTCGCCGGTGAATTACTGCTATGCTTCACTTCTGAAATGCCGCGTCGAACGCCACCGAAGACGGCGCGAAATCGGTGCGGCGCACGAAAGCCAGGGCATCCTGCGCCCCCCACTCGCGGTCCATGCCGCTATCTTCCCACTCGATAGAAAGCGGGCCGGTGTAGCCGATCCGGTTGAGGGCGCGGAAAAGCCGCTCGAACTCCACATCGCCGCGCCCCGGGGAAACAAAATCCCACCCTCGCCGGCGCTCGCCGAATTGCAGGTGACTGCCTAATATGCTGTTCAGGCCGTTCAGATTGCGCTTGGAGTCTTTGACATGCACGTGATATATGCGGTCGGCAAACTCCTCCACGAAGGCCGTAGCGTCGAGGAACTGGTGGGCGAAGTGGCTGGGGTCGAAGTTGATGCCGAAGCCTGGGCGATGGTCTACAGCCTCCAGCGCTTTGTGGGTGGTCACGAAATCGTAGGCGATCTCGGTGGGGTGGACCTCCAGCCCGAACTTGACACCCTCCCGGTCGAACACGTCAATGATCGGGTTCCACTGCTCGGCGAACCGAGTATAGCCGCGCTCGACCTCCTCAAAGTCGTTGGGCGGCCACGAGTAGAGCATGTGCCAGACGGGTGAGCCGGTAAAGCCGTTAACCTGTGAAATGCCGAACTTGGCGGCGGCACGTGCGGTGTCCTTCATCTCCTCGGCGGCGCGCCGCTGCACACCCTCCGGCTCACCGTCGCCCCAAACGTGCGGCGGGAGGATGCCTTTGTGCCTGGCATCTATCGGGTCGGACACCGCCTGCCCCACCAGGTGGTTGCTGATAGCCCAGCAGTTAAGGTTGTGCCTCTTCAGGATGTCCCACCTCGACTGTGTGTAGTCAGGCTCGTTGAGGGCCTTCTGCACGTCGAAGTGGTCGCCCCAGCAGGCCAGTTCCAGGCCGTCAAACCCCCACTTGCCGGCTTTCTCGGCAAGCTGCTCCAAAGGCAGGTCGGCCCACTGGCCGGTGAAAAGCGTTACGGGTCTCGCCATGTTGTGTAGCTCCTTTCAGTAGTATGCGATCTATATAGCGCAACCATAGTGTAGGATTAGGGTACCCTTTCGGAAAGAGTGTGCAACTCCACCAAATGGCCGTCAGGATCGTAGCAGAATAGCTGCGTGATGCCGTCTCCCCTATCGCGAGGGCCGAGCATAACGGGCACATTGTGCTGCCTCAGAGTCTCGATTGCCTCTCCTATGTCGGCTACTGCAAGGGCAAGGTGGCGTGACTTCGACCAGTCGCGTTCGTCCTGCGGCTGCGTAGGCGGGTCGCCCGCGCACTGCGTCGAGTCGGGTTCGGCCACCAGGTGGATTTCGGCGTTGCCTTTGCGAAACCAGACGGTCGTGTGGGTGAGGCCGGGAGGGTGGGGCAGTTCGTACATACCGAGCACCCCGCAGTAGAAGCGCCGGGAGGCCTCCACGTCCCGCGATACGATAGTCACATGATTGAGGTCCAAAATCTCGATCACAGTTGTACCTCCTACGCCCGCTCCACGAACTCGCGGTTGTGAACCTGCACCGGCACTTTCACCAGTTCGGCGATAGCGTCCACTAGATGGTTGGAGTACCGCTCGAACGCCTGCTCGCCCTTCTCGGCGGTGGCGCGGAACGGATTACCGATCACGCCGGTGTCGCTGAACTCCTCATGTTCCATCGGGAACATGAAATACTGGTAGCCCTGAAACTCGATGTCGGGTGCGCCGTCGCCCTTCTTGAACGCCTCCGGCAGCCACTCCGGCTTGTGTGTTGTGGTATGCACCGCACGGTCCATACGCACAAGGCCAGGATTGTGGGCCAGCATCTGGGAAGTCTCAAGCTCGCTGGCGTGCCAGCCGGGAGTTTCGTTGGCCGGGTTCTCCATCAAGTCTTTCACCAGGCCCATGTACCGCTCGGCATACGGCTTATAGTAGGCCACCAGCGCGCCCGTCTGGTACTTGATTTTGCGAAGGAGAGGGTCTATTATCTTGACGTTGGAGCCGTGCCCCGCCACAAAGATGAGCCGATTGAAGCCGTGATGTATGAGGCTGCGGGCTATGTCGTACAAGAGGTTGATAAAGGTCTCCGAGCGCACGGTGATCGTGCCGAAGCCCTGTCCAGGCGCTCGCATGTGCTGAGGCGAGTAGCCCGACCAGACGCAGGGCGTGTACAGCACGTGCGCCCTGTTGCCCACCCGCCGCGATACTTCTTCCGCCGTCACCGTGTCGGTAGAGAGGGGAAGGTGTGGGCCGTGCTGCTCAGTGCTGGCTACCGGAATGAGGATGATGTCTTTTTCCTTCAAGTAGGTCTGTATATCGGGGTAAGCCAGGTCGGCTATGTTGTAAGAAGGCAGTTTGCCGTTGGACTCCATTGTTCGCTCCTTGACTGGGTATTTATGCGCCCGGCGAGTTGAACCTTGCGCTCGCCTATATCAGCTTGAGAAACTCATCGGCCACTCGGCCCGAAAACTCAGGGCCGTTTATGTGAGCCGCCACCTCGATGAGAAGTATGTCGGGGCGCAAGCCGGCTTTGAGCGTCTCTCGGAAGCCTGCATCGGCTTCGGGGTCCCAGAACGCCCCACCCGGCGCGTTGGGGATAGACAGCCCCTCGGTCGGCACGACCACCACTACAGGACCGCGCGCCCCGTTCAGCTTGCGGGCCATGATGCGGCCTATCTCCCTCATCTCGTCGGGCAGCAGACGCACCAGGGTGAACTCCGGGTTGTGGTAGTAAGCGGGCCGCTCTCTGAGGCGCTCAGGCACTTCGCTGCGCGGGCCGTGTACTGTAAAGTCTATACAGCCGGGAACCACCACCTGCGGCAAACCAAGCGCGCCCACCCGCTCCAGCCTACGCTCGCCACCCATGTGGAAGCCGCCCACAAGTTGGTCCGAAAGCTCATCGGTTGTGTAGTCTATCACCCCGCAGAACATGCCGTCTTCCGCAAGCTCCTCCATCGCAGGGCCACCCACTCCATTGGAATGGAAGATCACAGCCTCTAGGTCGTGCTCCACCAGCCGCTCCTTGATGTGCATCACCGCTTTGGTAGTGTTGCCGAGCATGGTGATTGCCACATAGCGAGCATTCTTTTCCTCGGCTGCCGCGCCCCTATTAGTCATCTCGGCTCCCCCGAAGCGCACCATGCCCGACATGGCGGCGGCGGCATTGTCGAACACCGCCCGGCTGATCGGGTTGATGCCCAGGATGTCCACCACCGAGTGCATCACCATAACATCACGGGTTCCCACCAACGGGCCAAAGTGCCGCTTGCCCGAAGCGATGGGGGTGACGATTAGCTTGGGCACGGTATGCGGTAAGGCTTTCATCGCCTCGGCCCCCAGCACCGCCCCCTCTGCTCCGCCCAGGCAGACTACCCCCTGAAGCCGCCCCTCGGCATACAGGTCGAGCGCCAACTTCTTGACCCCTTCCTTCATCCGTTCGACGGCGGCCCCGCGTGTGCCTGCCTCTCTCAGCGCCTCTATCGTAGAACCCGCAGCGCGGGCCACCTGCGCCCGCGTTATATCCGGCTCGATGTCTACGGCTTCTCCCAGGATGCCGGAGTCGAGCACAAGCGTGTGCAG
This sequence comes from Chloroflexia bacterium, assembly GCA_038231875.1. GTDB lineage: Bacteria > Chloroflexota > Chloroflexia > QHBQ01 > JADMIH01 > JADMIH01. The sequence continues at coordinate 7,038 of JBBSIX010000038.1, forward strand.
TCCAAGCTCCTGTAGCCGGTCGCGCACGTAAGCGATCTCGCGGCCCTTTGTGTCCAGTGTGCCTATCAGTAGGACGGTCGGCATGATGGTTTCAGCGTTTCGGGCTAGATGTTGAACGTCGGATTGTACTCTTCTTTCACGCCGGCCTCTTTCATCGCTTTGCGGAGCGTCTCGGCGGACACCTCCACCAGCCAGGAGTAGAACTCGTCGGAAAGCACGCCTGAGCCGTGATCCTGGATGAACTTCAACTGCTCAGGGGTAAGCTCGGCCTCGGCGGTCCCCAGGGCGTTCTTGTACGGGTTGGCCGGGGTGCGGTCCAGCGGCGCTACGAACTCTACGGTGAGGGCATTATCGTAGCCCGCCTTGTGCAGTGTCTCGACCAACTTGGTCCAGTCGTAGTCTCCTTGCCCACAGGCCATCCGGTTGTTGTCGGCCACGTGGAAGGCCGCCAGCCGCTTGCCTGTATTGAGGATCGCCTGGTGCAGGTCGGCTTCCTCGATATTGATGTGGAAAGCGTCCAGGCAGACGCCGCAGTGCTCGCCCACCTGCTGGGCCAGCAAGAGAGCCTGGTCGTGGCGGTTGAGGAAGTTGGTCTCGAAGCGGTTGAGAGGCTCGAGACCGATGATGACCCCCTCCTTCTGAGAGTGGCCGTACACCTCGCGCAGGCCCTCGACGGCCCACTGCCACTCCTGCTCTGGGGTGTCCATCGGCTTGACCTTGCCTACCTCCGAGGGCACAATCGTCATCTCGCGCCCCTCAAGCTCTTTGACCATCGTGATGCAGTCCTTCAGGTACTGCACGGTATCGGCACGCACCTGTTGGTCGGCATGGATAAGGTCGCGCCCCTCGAACATCAGCGACACCGAACCCCAGCACTTTACGCCGTTCTCCTGCAACAGTCGGCGCACCTCTTTGGTGTCGTAGTGCTCAGGGTCGCCCGCTATCTCGATAGTCTCGTAGCCGTACTTGGCGAGGCGGCGTATCGTCACCTCAATCGGCTCGGCTCGCATCCAGTTGTGCATTGACAGAAACATAATTTTCCTCCTATACAGTGTGTCGGTTCACGTGTCTAGTCCCCAAACGTCTGCTGCTTCGGCTTGCTCGGCCAGCAGATTTACCAGATTTATCACCGGCAAGCCCTCGGCGAACAGCGACAGTTGGGAGGCGCACTGTGGGTCGTCGGTGATGATGGCGGTCGCCCCCAGTTGCCGGGCCTCCTGAACACGAGCGCGGGATAGCGCTTCGGCCAAAGCCGGCTGGGTGAACTCGAAGCCGCCTACCGCACCGCAAGGGGCCGCCTGCCTGCCGCGCCAGAACATCTCGCCGGGGGCGTGACCGGTGAGCGCCTTCACCAGCTTGCGGGCCGCGATTCCCCCCTCCGGCGACCTCGGAGTGTGGCAGGCATCATGGTACACCGCGCCCTCAAGCTCTAGAGGACGCAGCCGGAGCTTGCCTGCCTCAACCATTTCCCACAGCCACTCGCTGAACTGCCTGACCGTCAGGCCCTCCGGTAAGGCTACACCGAGCTGGGGGTAAATATGCAGGAAAGCGTGGGTGTCCTCATTGGAAAGGGTGATTACCTCGCTGACCCCTGCATCCTTTATCGCCCGGACCGTTTCTTCCGCGAGCATACGTGCGGTGTCCCATAACCCTAGCGTATAAGGCAGGTACACCCCTGAGCGATCTATATCCAGGGCGGTCGGCTCATACCCGGCCAACTGCATCAGCCGATGGGACGCCTCAACGCCGGCCGGAGACTTGTAGGCCGTCGCTGCTCCTACGTACAGCCCTATGCTACCCATCTTTGTTGTGCTGACGGGATATGTAGCTCCTTGCTGTGGGGTAGATACTGGGTAGGGAGTGCCATGCTCGAGTAGCAGTTTGTCCACCTGCACAACGCTCTCCGGCATCGCTCCCCCCTGCACCACTGAGGCGCGGGCAGCCACTATCGCCGCCGGCAACGGACGGTCGGTGACGCAGTTGGCGCGGCACAATCCGCAGTCGGCGCACTTGTACAGCGTGTCTACCGTCTCGGCGTTCCAGTCTACCAGCCCACGCTGCACCGAGGCCACCAGCAGCGCCCACCCGTGAGGCGAGGTGGCCTCGTTCTTGGTGACTCGCTCAACCGGGCAGACGTGGCGGCACATCAGGCAGTAGCGGTCGCCGTTATAGATTTCCGTGTAGTCCGGTATCTGCATTTATAGACTGAACCCCATCTTGCCGGGATTCATCACTCCCTTCGGGTCTAAGGTGTGCTTGATGGCGTCGAGGGCGGGCCATGCCGGGCCATATTGCTCGCGCATAAGGCGGCCCAGCTTGAAGCCGATGCCGTGATGCTCGTTCAGCATGCCGCCGTTCGCCAGCGAAGTGCGCGCCGCCGCCGTCCAGATACGATTGTGCAGTTGCAGCGCCTCCTGCGGGTCGAAGGGCGGCTCGTCTATGATAAAGCGGTCGTACACCATCACGCCCCAGGGAAACCAGTGCGAGAAGTGGGCGATGTAGCGCGCCCCCCAGTCTGCAAAGCCCCCCTCGATGGCGGCTTTCTTGGCACGGTACAGGCGCTCGATATTGTCGTAGCGGCACACCGTCTCGATTGTGCCGTACATCTGGGGCAGCGATAGGCTGAAAGGCGGGTAGTAGAAGTCGTAGCGGTGCTCCCACCAATGCTCGGCGCTCTCCGGCCCCAGGTCGCGCGCCCCCAGCCGTTCGCAAATGCTCATAGCCCGCGCCAACTGCGCCTCGGCTATCTCAGGGAAGCCGTCGAACACCATGATCAGATATGCGCCATCAAGCTCCAGGTTCAGCACCCTCTTGACAAGCGAGCGAGTAGACGCCTCATCATACAGGCGCAGCACGGCGGGCTGCAAACGAGCCAGCATGATCTCGCGCCCGGCGTCCAGGGCGTTGTGCAGGTCGTCGAACAGCACCGCACGGAAGACCCGCGCCTCCGGCAGCCTCTCTATCTGGAAGGTGGCCTCGGTGATGACGCCCATCGTGCCCTCCGAGCCGATAAAGAGATTCATCAGCATCGGCCCCGAAGCGTGGCTGGGAACCGGCGGGGTCCGCATGATAGTGCCGTCGGGCAGCACCGCCTGTATCGAGAGCACCAGGTCTTCCGCTTTGCCGTACTTGGTGGATACCACCCCCGACCCCCGTGCCGCCACGTAGCCTCCCACCGTCGCGGCATTGGCCGACGATGGATAGTGGGGCAACGTCAATCCGCGTTCGTTGAGGGCCATCTCAAGCACCGCGCCGATCACCCCCGCTTGGGCCGATACGGTGAGCGAATATTCGTTTATGTCAACTATCTTGTCGAGCCGCTTGAGGTCCATCAGGATGCCGCCGAAGATCGGCGCAGCGCCACCTTGCGTGCCTGAACCTCCACCCCAGGGCACAACCGGCATCCTATAGACGTTGGCGATCTGCAAGACCTGAGCAACCTCCTGCGGCGAGCCGGGGCGCACGATGCAGTCGGGACTCGGCGGGGGCATCGCCTTGTCCAGCCACATCTGCGGCATCCACGACCAGTCGGTGGAGTAGACCAGCTTGTCGGAAGGCCGGGTGGAAACGTTGCATTCCCCCACCGTATCGGCAAGCTCGGTAAGCACCATCTCAAACGCCAGACTGCTATTCGATTGTAATGGTAGTTCGGGCACTAGTCGGTCCTCACACCCTATAAGTAACGGGTACAAAGCTCACAGGATCGCCTGGTCGGTCTTCGGGTCGAACAGCTTGATGCGGTCGGCGTTGAGGTGCAGGTAGACGATCTCGCCGGGGTTTATCATCAAGGTAGGCGGCGCTTTGACCCGCACGTCGCTGCTGCCCAGCTTCACGTCGTAGATGGTGCGGTCTCCCAGAGGCTCCACTGCGAACACCTCTGCGGGGATTTCGCTGTCTCTGGGCTGCATCCTGATTTCTATGTCCTCGGGCCGCACTCCGAGCACCACACTCCCCGCGCCCGACTGCCGGATGGCATCGCGCTTGGCGGGTGGGATAGGCAAACTCCAGCCGTCGGAGACCAGGGCGGCATCGCTGTTGCCTTCGCCCGCCAGGTTGCTCTCGATAAAGTTCATCGTGGGGCTGCCGATGAAGCCCGCCACAAAGCGGTTCACCGGATGGTCGTAGACGTTCTCCGGCGTGTCTACCTGCTGCAAAACACCCTTGTTGAGCACGGCTATCCGGTCGGCCAGCGAAAGGGCCTCAAGCTGGTCGTTGGTCACGTAGAAGAAGGTGGTGTTCAGGTCGGCGTGCAGGTGCTTCAGCTCGGTACGCATTTCGACGCGCAGCTTGAAATCGAGGTTGGTAAGCGGCTCGTCCATGAGAAAGACGCGGGGCCGGCGCACCATCGCCCGGCAGAGGGCCACGCGCTGCTGTTCGCCGCCCGACATCTGCGACGGCCTGCGCGCCAGCAGGTGCCCGATGTGCAGCTTGTCCGCCACCTCCCGCACCTTTGTATCTATCTCGGCCTTCGGCATGTGGCGAGCGAGCAGAGGTGAGGCTATGTTCTCATAAGCGCTTTTGCGGGGGAACAGGGCATAGGACTGAAATACAAAGGTCACATCGCGCATCGCCGGACCTATCCCGCTCATCGGCTGTTCGTCGAAGTAGACCTCGCCCCCGTCGGGCTTCTCCAACCCCGCCGCACAGCGCAAGGTGGTGGTTTTGCCCGCGCCCGAAGGCCCCAGCAAGACGAGGAACTCGCGGTCCGCAATCTCCAGGTTCATCTCCTTGATCGCCGTCACCGGCCCGAACCGCTTCGTCAGGTTTTCGATAGTTACTCTTGCCACCGGCTTCTTCCCTCTTTGGCTAACTCCTGTTACACAAGGTGTGTTGTCTACTCTTGGCCTACCCGCTACGACTTATCATAGCATGTATTGTTCTTCCGAGCAGTTTAATCCAACGCACTCCAATCCTCCTTATTCTAGATAACGAGTTGTGCTGTGTAAGGTGAGCGGCTAATATATCGCCTGCTCACTCGCCACATCGAATAGATGGGTGCGCTGCGGCGGCATCGTTATCCCCACCCGGTCGCCCACGTTGAGGCGCAAAGTAGGCGGGGTTTTGGCGCGCAAAATGCGCTCGCCCACCTTTAGATCGTAGATCGTTTCGTCGCCCAACGGCTCGCGCACGTACACTTCGGCCAGTATGTCGTCGGGGCCGGGAACCGGGTTGATCTCGACATCTTCCGAACGCACCCCGAACATAAGCCCCTCATCGCCCTTGCCCCTGACGCGGGTAGCCTGCTCGTCGTTAGGCGCGTAGCTGAACGTGCCCTCCGGATCCCGCAGGCGGGGCGCTTCGCCATCCGCGAACCGCACCGGCACAAAGTTCATCGGGGGCGTGCCGATGAAGTCTGCCACAAACAGCGTGGCGGGGTGATTGTACACGTCAAGGGGCGTGCCCACCTGCTGCAAAACCCCCTTGTTCATAACGGCGATGCGCTGGGACATAGAGAGGGCCTCGGTCTGGTCATGGGTGACGTACACCATCGTAGTACCCAACTCCTGATGCAGCCGCTTGAGTTCCAGGCGCATTTCGCCGCGCAGCTTAGCGTCCAGGTTGGTGAGCGGCTCGTCCATAAGAAACACCTGGGGCCTCCGCACCATCGCCCGCCCCAACGCCACGCGCTGCTGTTCGCCCGCACCCAACTTGCTGGGCCGCCTATTCAACAGATATTCGATGCGGAGCGCCCGCGCCGCCTGCCCCACCCGCGCGGTTACTTCTTCGGGAGCGGACTTCTGCGCCCGCAACGGAAAGGCGATGTTGTCGAACGCGCTCATGTGCGGGTAGAGTGCGTAGAACTGGAAGACCATCGCAATATCCCGGTCGCCCGCCTTGAGGTCGTTCACCACTCGGGGGCCGATAAAGATGTCGCCGCCCGTCTGCCGCTCCAACCCCGCGATGCAGCGCAGGGTGGTGGTCTTGCCGCAGCCTGAAGGCCCAAGCAGCGTCAAGAACTCCCCATCCTCTATCGTGAGGTCGAGATTGTGGACGGCTGTAAAATCGCCGAACTTCTTTTGCAGGTTTACAACGCGAACTTCTGCCATAGCTCCTCTTACGGATTTAGGATTTGGGACTGCGTCTTCCCCCTCGACAAGAGACGAAAACACAAAGACGCAAAGGCGCAAAGGACCACACAAAGATTTTTTGGGATTTCTTCACATAGCATGTTTCCTCACATATCAACTGCATCTTCCCCATGCCGGCATGCCGGCAACCGCTCTTGACCAACCTCTGAACACGAAGAATCTTTGCGTGGTCCTTTGCGTCTTTGCGTCTTTGTGTTTTCGTCTCAAAGAGCGCATGGCGGTTAAAGCAAATCCGCAGGTTCTTGGGGTTCTTGGCTACGCCAATTCAGGCAATCCGCAATCCGCAATGGTCAGCGTCTGACCGCCCCGAATGTCACGCCCCTCAGCAGGTGGTTGCGTACCAAGAAGGTGAACAGCACCACCGGCAGCAAAAACACCACCGAGGTGGCGGCCATGCGGCCCCACTCGATCTGGCCGTAACCGATGATGCCGTACAGAAACGGGGGCACGGTGCTCGCCTTCGTCGGGTTGAGCAGTTGCACGAACACAAACTCGTTCCAGGCGGTAATCAGCACGAACACGGCGGTCGCCAGCATCGCGGGCATCGCTTCGGGCAGCACGAACTTCCAGATAGCTTGCAGGCGCGAGTAGCCGTCTATCATGGCGGCCTCCTCGTACTCCTTCGGTATCTCGTCGAAGAAGCCTTTCATCATCCAGACTACGAACGGCAAACCGAAAGTGGTATAGAGCAAAGTGATACCGACGTAGTTCTCCCTGAGAGAGAACTGGCTCACATTCTCTATGAAGTCCTTGAAGCCGCCCGCGCCCATCGAGGTCGCCCAGGGAGCGAGAAAGCTGAACGGCTTGGTGAACATCAAGAATATAGGTATAAGCACCACCACCGGAGGCAACATGCGCGTGCTGAGGATAAAAAAGAGCAGGTCACTCTCGCCTTTTATCTTGAAGCGCGAAAAGGCATAGGCCGCCAGCGTGCCCAGCACCACCGCCAGCAAGGTCGCCAGGCCTGCGATGATCACGCTGTTGAGCAGGTGCTCCGGGAAGGCGCTCAATTCGGTGGCCTGCGTGCCGGGCGAGGAGGTGATGGTTCCCAGTTCGGACGACTTGGTGAACACGGCCACATAGTTGTCGCCGGTCGGCTCAAAGTCCACGCCGGGCAAATAACGGGGCGGCAGCAGCGTCGTCTCGGCGCGCGGCTTGACCGATGTTACCAGCATCCAGTACAGAGGAAACATGAAAAACAAGAACGCCACGCCCAGCCCCAACCAGGAGAGAATGCGACCGAACCCCTGCAAAGGGTTGGTGCGCGGCCCAGTTCGGGTTATCGGCTGGGGGGGCGGCAACGTTTCCCGCTTGTTCTCAAGAAGCGTTTCCGTGCTGGTCTTGGTTTTCGTCCCGCCGGTCTGTGTAGTTGCCATAGTGCAGTACCCTTCTATGAGTTATATGCAGGGCCTCTTTACGCCTTCTCCGCTTTCAGCCCGTTTAACACCTTGATCAGCAGGTTCGCCAGGGCGATAATCACGATCAGCATGATATAACCCAGCGCCGAACCCTTGCCGGTGTTGAAGTCGCGGAAAGCCATCTGATATAGGTAGATCGAAAGCACCTCGGTCTTGTGGCCGGGGCCGCCGCCGGTTAGGGCGTATGCCTGGTCGAACATTCGGTATGCGTCCATCGTCCTGAAAAGGATGGCGATCAGCAAGAGGGGCGTGACCAGAGGTAGGGTGATGCGCTGAAACTTGAACCATGCCGACGCCCGGTCCACCTCGGCGGCTTCGTACAGGTACTGGGGAACCGCCGACAGCCCGGCCAGGGCGATCAGCATGATAAAGGGGGTCCACTGCCAAACGTCCACCAGCACCAGCGCCCACATCGCCGTATCCAGATTGGTGAGCCATAAGATCGAGGGGAAGCCCAGGAGGTCGCGGGTCCAGGCGTTGAGCAAGCCCGCGTCCGGCCTGAACATATAGCCCCAAAAGAGGGCCACTACCAGAGGGGAAAGCATCATCGGGATGAGCATCATCGTCATAATGAAGCCCCGCCCGGCGAACTTGCGGTTGAGCAGCATAGCCAGCCCGAACCCCAGCAGCAATTCGATAAGCACCGAGGGGACCACGAAGCGGGCTGTTGTGGTAAACCGCAGCCACACATCGGTGTCGTCCAGCAGCCGTCCATAGTTGTTCAGCCCGATCCAGGTCGGCCCGTTCACGTCCTGGATCACCGAGTACTTGGTGAAGCTCAGGTAGAGCGACCAGATAAGCGGAAAGATGGCGATAGCCAGCAACAAGATCATGGTGGGTGTCAGGAAGAAGCCTACCAGGGCCTTGTCGCTCAACCAGGCAAAGCGTGGCCGAACACGGTACGTTGGCTCCTCTATGGATGCTCTCGTTGCCAATGGCTCCCCCTTCGGGAGGGGAAGCGCGGCGCCGCTTGGGAGCGCCGCGCTTCCCCTCTATACTCAAAAAAGCCTATTTCGGGTACGCCTCGTCGAGAATAGCTTGCTGCTTCTTGGCGATTTCGTCCAGAGCCTCTTTCGGATCCTTCTGACCGGTAACAGCCAGGTTCAGATTGTCCATCTGGGGTTGGAGCAGAGCGTTGTATTCGGGGATATTCCAGAAGTCGCGCACGTACTGGTAGGCATCCGCGAAGGCGGGGTTGTAGGGTGCGGCGTTCTTGAAGGCATCGCTTGCCAGCACCGACTTGCGGGCCGAGAAGCCGCCCAATTTGGCCCACTCCAACTGGGTGTCCTTCGATTCGAACCACTTCACATAGTCGAGGGCCTTAGCTTGGTCTTTGGTGTAGGAGCTAACGTGCATACCCATACCGCCCAGGCTGATAAAGTGCTGGTCCTCGCCGGGAGCAGCCGCGAAGCCGAGGTTGTCGGCGTTTTTGCAGCCCGACTTATTCACGAAGGCCGCGCCAAAGCCGAACCAGATCGTGCTGGTGGCGGTTGTACCGCTGCACATAGCGTCTACAACCTGATCGAACTGGAAGTTGCCTTGCCCTTCGGGGCCGGTCTGGAAGAGCTTGCGGTCGAACTCAAGGGCCTTCACTCCAGCCTCATTGTTGATGTAGCCCTCTACCTTGTTGGTGCTGGGGTCCCAAAGGGAGCCGCCGAACGACCAGAGTATCTGGTTCCAGTGGGTCGCCATCTGGTCGTAGCAGGCGGGGGTGCCGCACCAGTGGGTTGTATAGCCGTTCTTGAGGGCGGGATCGTACTTGCCTGCGTTGTCCTTGAAGAACTGGGCGATTTCAAGCAGGTCGGTCCATTTTGTAGGAACCGCCAGGTCTTTCCCGGCTTTGGCCTTGAAATCTGCCTTTACATCATCGCGGCCCATGAGGTCCTTGCGGTACACCAGCATCTGGGTGTCGCCTTCAGCCGCCACGCCGTAGTAGCGCTTGCTGCCGGCCGGGTACTCGCCATAGGCAGCGAGGGCTGCGGGCACATAGTCGCTGGTC
>JBBSIX010000039.1:0-16536 GCA_038231875.1 Chloroflexia bacterium
CGCCCCGCTTGCGTAGCTCGCCCAGCAAGACATTGTACGACACGCGAAGGGTGGTCACGAAAAGTATAGTCAGCACCCAGCCGGTGAGCAGCACCTGGCGAGAGTAGTTGAAGGTGTCCCCCAACACGAGCGAATTGGCCGCCAACGACAGCACTGTGCCCATTGACACGGCTGTTGCCGTCTTGTAGAACTCGTCTACTCTGGAGGCCCCGCGCTTGAGATTGTACAGTCCGCTAAAGTAGAAGGTGACGATGATGGTCATTACGGTCATCGCAAGCACGATTGTATACGGCGCATCAGTGGGTAGGGTTTGGGGGCTTTGCTGAGAAAAGCGCAGCAGGTAAGCCGTGCCGAAGGCGCCCCCGGCAGCCGCCACGTCCAACAGCATCTGCATCAGCACCAACACAACCGGAGTAAGGCGGGCAGGCGACCTGGGCGCGGGAGGAAGGGAGGGTATCTCGATGGGCAGGCTTACTCCGGCTGTTCGCTTCAACCGTTCATCACGGACTGTGCGAGCCGCACTTTCGGCCTCCGCCTCTGTGAGGGGAGCAAGCTCTGCCGTAGTGACTCCGGCGAACGAGCCTGCGTATGGCTCGGTTTGAGGCGCATCCACGGCCGTGCTGTGCCGAGATCCGCTTACGTTGGAGACCGAGGCGTTGCGACGCGCAGACTCCACCGCCGAGGCAGGCTCTACAGGCTGCCTTTGCCCTTTATGTGGACCACTTTCGCGCCCGTTTGTCGGTCTCACAGTTTGTCGCATAACAAATATATCCATTTAAGCCGCGCTTTTACGCGGGTGGTTGGCTAATTAGCTTATTGCGCCGGCTATGTTACCCGCTTTTGCTCGGCTGATCTCAGTGCGTTTTGCAGTAAAGCTACTGAGCCTCTCAGAGCTATACCAATTGTAACAACAGCATTTATCAGGCCAGAGTGGGTTGCGGCATAGTGCTTTCGATAGAAAACGTGCATCGCCCTGTAGAACTCGCGTATCGAGCGATTACTTTGCTTGCGGCTGCTGGCCCCCTTATAGTGCAGCACCCGCACAGCCGGGTAGTAGTAGACCTTCCACCCCCGCTCCTTGATCCGAAACGCCAAGTCAAGGTCTTCGCCATACATGAAAAACCGCTCATCGAACAACCCTGCCTCCTCCAGCGCCGCACCCCTCACCAGCATATACGCCCCCATCACCGAATCTACTTCAGCCAACTGATCGTCGCTCAGGTAGGTGAGATTGTAGCGGGCCAGCAATTTGCTGTGAGGAAAGAGTTTGCTCAGGCCGGTGAGCTTGAAAAGGGAAGAGGCAGGCGTCGGGAAAGAGCGTCGGCAGGCCAGGTCGAGGCTGCCGTCCGGCTTGACCACCTTCGGCCCCACTATCCCGGCTTCGGGGTGCTGCTCAACAAAGCTCACCGTCTCGTCAAGCGCGTCCGGCGGCAGCACGGTGTCGGGATTGAGGAAAAGCACATGGTTGCACGGTAGATGCAAACCTGCACGCCCCTGTGCAGGCGCCTCCGCCGACGGTTGTGCATGGTCCTGTGGGCCGCTTAGATACAGCATAGCGCCCTCGGTACCCCTTTCCGGCAGAGAAGGTAGGCCCCCCAACCAACGCAGCGCGAGGTTGTTGGCATAGCCGAAGCCGCCGTTTCGGTCGCTGCTGATGAGGGTCGCCTGCGGGTAACGTGCGGCTACCATCTCCACGCTGCCGTCAGCTGAACGATTGTCAACAACGATAACGTGGAAAGGGGTGGCCGTAGTGCCGGAGTAGACTGAAGCGAGGCAGGCTTCCAGTAGTTCGCGAGTATTGTAATTGACAATAATTACAGCCAGGTTTGGCATGGCGCTATTATACCAGAAGAGCGCAATACCTCACATGAGATTCGTGGAGCGTACCGCACCCGCTACTTACCTACAGATTGCTGTAGATTGCTGTGAGCAAGCCCTTCCTATCAGTAGAACGCTCGGTCTGAGTTGTGGTTGCAGGGCACAGCGTTACCGAACCGGGCGCTATGCCACCTCGCATGGCGCGCCCGGCAGGATTCGAACCTGCGACAACTCGCTTAGAAGGCGAGGGCTCTAGTCCTCTGAGCTACGGGCGCGTGCGTGTGTCGGCGTGTGCCAGTTGGTATAATACGGTATTGAAAAGACGACTGTCAATGCTACAGGAGGGGACGCAGTGACGCGCAGCAGTGAAGAAAGCAACAACCCACCGGACCCGTTATTGCGTCCCTTCGCCGGCACGCAGGCCGACTATGAGGCACTAGCCCAGGTGCGAAACGCCACCCTCAGAGCGGTCACTCTGCCTGCCGACTACAGCGACGTGAGCGCCGAGGAGATGCGTCGCTATTACTACCGCAGCGACTTTGACCTCAACAGTAACGCCTGGCTCCTTTTTCTGGACGGCGAGGCTGTAGGGGCAGCGGTGGTCTATCCGAGGTCGGCCTTCACCGACCGGGCGCCCGGCAATTTTGACATGTACATCGTGCCTCAGCGCCGACGGCAGGGCCTCGGCTCGCTCATGTTGGCGCACCTGGCGCGGGAGGCCGTCGGGCGTGGGCATCGGGTGCTGGAGACGACGGTCGCAGGGGAGGACAGTCAGTCAACGAGCTTTCTGGCCGGGCACGGCTTCGCGGTGGTAGGCCGTTCGCTGCACATGGTTCGCGAGGGGATGAGCGATTTACCCCCTGTGCTGCTGCCTACCGGCTACACGCTGCGCTCTTTGCACGAGATGGCGGAGCCGCCGGAGCTATACATGGAGACCGCCAACCGGCTGGGCGCACACGACCCCAACTTCACTCTCATCAGGCCGGAGGAGTTGGAACGCATCGCCTCCGGCGACGGCTGGGAGCCGAAGGGGGTGCTTTTCCTGTTTTGCGCGGAGGGCCGTATCGTGGGCCTGATCAGGGCGACCAGGGCAAAGGCGGGCAAATCGAGAGGCTACCTCAGCGAACTGCGGCTTGAGCCTGCCTCCAGGGGCAAGGGGTTGGGCACTGCTCTGCCGGCTGCCGCCTTGCGCTACCTGGCCGAGGCCGGCGTGGGGCGAACCGAACTCGATGTTACCGGGGAGAACATAGTTGCCCAGGCGCTCGCCTCCAAAGCAGGCTTCTCGCCGGCACGCCACTGGCTACACTTTATGAAGGCTCTGTAGCGGAACCCGGGGCCGGCTCGCGGACTGCACAGAGGGAGGCAAATATGGAGCTACATACTGAGAAGGCGACACATGTGGCGGAACTGCTCGACTGGGCGAGGGAGCGCGGCGCTTACCATGCCGAAGAAGGGCTGAGTGTGGGCGCGGCTGTCGAGGAGGCTGTGCGCGCCGCCGGCGAGAACCTGGGAGAACAGGAGGGGGGGGAGAAGCCGGACGTGGGGGCGCTGGTGGAGGTGGTAAGCGCAGCTGTGGAGGGCTATATAGCGGCGCACAACCGCTATGCGGCCCAGGCGCTGCCGGAACGCCAACTGCGGGACCGCGTAGCCGAACTGACCGCCCTGCATAGGATCAACAGCGCGGCCAACTCCTCGCTGAACCTGGGCGACATGCTCAAGGAGACGGCCCAGGCGGTGATGGCCGTGACCCACGCCGATGTGTGCTCCATCTTCCTCTACGAGCCGGAGTGGGACCAACTGGTGCTGACCGCTACAAGCGGGCTGAACCAGGAGGCGGTGGGCAATGTGCGGCTGCGGCTGGGCGAGGGCATAGCGGGCTGGGCTGCGATGGTGGGCAAGCCGGTAGCCGTGCATGATGCCTGGAGCGACCCGCGCTTCAAGTACATACCCGCCCTGGGCGAGGAGCGGGCAATGTCCACGCTTGTCGTGCCGGTAGTGCTGTTCACAAAAGAGAAGCTGGTAGGGGTGATAGCCCTAAACATGTACGAAGAGCGCAACTTCAGCGAGGACGAAACGCAGTTCTTGGAAACAGTGGCGGGCGAACTGGCTATCGCCATTGAAAACGCCCGCCTGTACGAGCAAACCGACGCTCGCCTGCGCCAGAAGGTGGCCGAGCTATCCACCTTGCAGGGTGTGTCGGCCCACATCGCGGCCACCCTCAACCTTGCCGAGGTGCTTACGCTGATAGCATACCAGGCGGCCCACCTGGTGCATGCCGACGCCGCCACCATTTACGAGCTACACCCGGCTTCAGCTACGATGGAACTGGTGGCTCAGTACAACTTGAAAGACCCCAACCACACTATCCACCAGGGCAAGGTCAACCCGAGGGTGGTGATGAACACCCCGAACAGCGTAATCGCCGAAGCTATCATGCGCGGAGTACCGTTGCAGTTGGCCCCTGAAGCCGATAGTCAGATGGAGGTGCCCTTCTCAAGGGGTGGCTATCGCTCGATGTTCTGTGTGCCCCTAGTGGCCCCGCGAGGGATCATGGGCGGCATCTGCCTGTACAACATCGATGAGAAAGTATTCAGCGAGGAACAGGTGGGCCTGCTGGACGCTTTCGCCCATGAAGCGGCTATCGCCCTCGAGAACTCGCGTCTATACGATGCGGCGCTGCGCGGCCTCAAAACCAAGTCGGCGATGCTGCAAGAGATGAACCACAGGGTGAGGAACAACCTGCAAACGGTGGCCGGACTGCTTTCGATGCAGTTGAGGCGCATGGCCCCCGATGGGGAGGCCGCCACCGCAGTTCGCGAGAGTATCGCCCGCATCCAGAGCATGGCAGCCGTCCACGACTTGATGATGAGCGGCACGGAAGTGCAATCCACCACAGTGTACGAGCTTGCGCGGCGGGTAATAGAGGCTGCGGTATCCACCCTGACGCGCCCTCGCCTGCGAGTTGAAGTGAAGATAGCGCCGGACGACGCCGAGCGGATCAGGGTAGGCTCGCAGGAGGCCACACTGCTGGCGCTGCTGTTCAACGAGTTGGCATCGAACGCCATCCTGCACGGCTTTGCCGGTCGCGAGAAGGGTCGGATCGAGGTACACGCCCGCCAGGTAGAGGTTCCAGGTAAGACCCGGGAGGCGGGAAAAGTGGAGGACCGCAAGGAGCAAACCGGCACGGACCGGCGCGCCCGCTTTATCGCGATAGAGGTGAAAGATAACGGCCGGGGCCTACCGGAGGGGTTCGATCTTGAGCGGAGCGCCAACCTGGGGCTGAATATAGTGCGTACTCTGGTAGTCTCGGACCTGCGGGGCAATTTCAGCATGACCGACAGAGAGGACGGGCAAGGCACACTCGCCAGGATTACCTTTACACCCCAGCAGGCTCAACAGCCTGCAACATCGCCCCCCACCGCGTAGTCGAAGCCGCCTGTGCCGGCGCCCTGCCAGCCGGAAACGCTGCCGGTAGACACGCAATGCCTTATCAGCAGCGCCACCAGTTCGAGGTCGAACGGCTTGCTCAAGTAAGCATCTGCCCCGCTCATCGCCGCCTGTCGCTGGTCTACAGCCCTGCCGAGCGCCGTTACTGCGACCACAGGGATGCCAGCGGTTGCATCGTCAGCTTTCAGCCGCCGGATCGCCTCGAAGCCATCCAGCACAGGCATCATCAGGTCCATAAGAATCATGCAGGGTCTGTGCTCGACAGCCAATCTTAGAGCCTCGGAGCCATCGGAGGCAAGCAGCGCCTTGTAGCCCAGCATATCCTCCACTACGCTCCGCATAATCTCTCGATTGTCGTACTCATCCTCGACGATAAGGACGAATATATCCGTGCCGTTGTCTGGGTTCATATGTCCTCAGCTGGGTTGCGTTATGTAGTGTACTCTAGGAAGAATGCTGCAAGTGCTGCACAAGTGCTGCAAAGGTATGGCAAGATTGCCGGGTAAACGCTACATCACCTGCTCCAGTTCTGCGTTTTGGCTCGACCTGGAAGCTTCAGACCCTAAATCCTCAATGAGAGGCACCTCCTCACCCTGGTCAATAGCGTGCAGTTGGCTGTCAAGTTCGGCCAGCAGGTGGCGCATCGTCTCCTCGGAGACGGCCCCCTCGCGATAGCGGCCCTGCACAACACTCTTTTCCACCTGAATAATACGTCGCCTGGCAGAGCGGAGGTTCTCAAGGCGTAGGTCCTCCTCGCGCAGGTGCAAATCACTCAACGCCTCTTCCAAGCGGCCTATTTGCCCGGTGTATGCCTGGCGAAGCTCCGCCAAGGCTTGAGGACCAAGGGTGTCGGCTGCAGCGATACGGTCCAGTTCGGCTAGAGCCGCGCGTGCCATCGCCCGCCGCACCCCCAGCATCTCGAACTCCTCGTGTGTGCCCGATTTGTGTATGATGCCCAATCGCTCCAGCAGCCTACCCATCGTCAGTCCTTGCACCAGCAGAGAGAAAAGTATCACGCCGAAGGTCGTTACCTGCAACAGGTCGCGGTTGGGGAACAGTTGGCCCGGCGATATGTAGAGTGGTAAACTAAGGGCCATCGCCAGCGCCAGCGAGCCGCGCAGGCCCCCCCACACCAGCACACCTTGCCACCTGTAGGGCAGCGGCCTGTGGATATAGCGCAGCAACCAGCTAGCCCCCGCCACCACCACCGCTCGCACTATCAGCACAGAAGCAATCGCCAGTACCGTAGGCACGATGTACTGCGCCAACTTCTCGATATTCAGTTCCAGCCCGATCAGCAGGAAAATAAGCGAGTTGGCTAGGAAGCCGAAGAACTCCCAGGAGGACGACACCGACAGGCGCGTGGTGGGCGACATGGAAACGTTGCGCCCGAAATTGCCCACTACCAGCCCGGCCACCACCACAGCGATCACGCCCGACACGTGCAACTGCTCGGCCAACAAGTATGTGCCGTAGGCCACCACCAACGTCATCGTGGTCTCTATGAGGTAGTCGTTCACTCGAGAGAGCAGCAACGATATGCCGTACCCGACGGCCGCACCCAGGGCAAGCGCCCCAACCACCACAACGACAAAGTTCTGCACAGTCTGCACCGGATCGCCGAACTCTCCGGTGATTACGATTGCCAGCACAATGCGGAACAGCACCAGGGAAGTGCCGTCGTTGAACAAGCTCTCGCCCTCCAGGACGGTGGATAGGCGCTTTGGCGCGCCAAGCTGCTTGAAAATCGCCAGCACCGACACCGGGTCGGTGGCCGACATGATCGTGCCGAACAGGAAGGCAGTGCCCCAGCCGACATTGGTGGTGAAGTGGATACCGGCGGCGAGGAAAACGGCCGTCAAGATAACCCCAGGCATCGCCAGCAGAGCAATCGGTCTCAAGTTGTCGCGCATCTCCCCGAACGGCAGGTTATAGGCCGACTCGAACAGCAGCGCCGGTATAAAGATGAACAGGATCAGGTCGGGCGTGAGGCCCACTTGCACACGCACTTCCGTCAGGGCGATAAGCAGGCCGGCGATGACCAGCGCCACCGTGTAAGGCACACGAATGTATTTGGAGGCCACAGCCACCACCAGCACCGTGATCAGTAGAAATAATAGTGTGGCTACGCCTTCGCTCGCCAGTCCCTGCTCCATCTACAAACCCTCTCTTAACCCCTCCATATCGAAGCTACCGCCGCTTTTAGCTGATACCAGTTTACACTGAATCGAGCCGCCTTGACCAGCGTTTGAACAGCGTCCGAACACAGGTTCCATGTGCGGGCAATGGCTGTACTGCCGCGCAACTGCCCGCCCCAGGGCAAATCTCCACCGCACATCTGTGATAGAATGTGCATGCAACACGCCGCATGCCATGCGCGCATGCGGAGGGCAAGAGGACACCATGAGCAGCCAGACCGACGAAAGCCGTGCGGTAGACAAGCAGGAGGAACATTCGCCGTTCATCAAGGCCCTCGAATGGATAGGGCTGGACCTGAAGGGGCCGGACAAGTCCTCTATACTGCAAATAGTCATCTATGCCATGCTGGTGTTTGTGCCTGCCGCTTTTGCCGCCAAGCTGCTTGGACTGAGCAACCTTTGGCTCTTTTTCACCTCAGTCCCGGCGATTATTCCCCTGGCAAAGATCCTCAGCCACGCTACCGAACAGCTTGCCCTGCGGGTGGGGGCCGGCATCGGCGGTCTACTCAGCGCCACCTTCGGCAACGCCGTCGAGATGATCATCGCCTTCTTCGCGCTGCAAGCCGGGCTGTTCGACGTGGTAAAATCCTCCATCGCAGGCTCGATTATCGGCAATGTGCTGTTTGTGCTGGGCCTCTCTTTCTACCTGGGCGGGCTGGGGCGCGAAGAGCAAACGTTCAACAAAAAGGCGGCAGGCATCTCCGCGACCCAGTTGACGCTGGCGGCGATGGCCCTAGTTATCCCGGCGGCCTTCGTCCTCACCTCGCCCCCGAACGCCCTCAGCGGAGAGTTGCAGGAAGAACTCAGCATCGGGGTGTCCATAATACTGCTGGTGGCTTACGCGGCCCAAATGGTGTTCTTCCTGCGTACACACAAGCACCTGTACGCCGGCGAAGACGACGAAGCCCCTGAACATGCCTGGAGCATAAAGCACTCGGCCGGCGTGTTGATAGGGGCCACAGTGCTGGTGGCGATTGTCGCAGATATATTGGTACAAGGGCTGGAGTACCTGACCGAGACGGTGGGCCTCAGCGAACTGTTCGTGGGGGTGATAGTGGTGGCGCTGGTGGGCAGCGCAGCCGAGAACGTCACAGCGGTGATCGCCGCCCTCAAGGACAGGGTCGAGTTGTCGGTGAACATAGTCACCGGCTCAAGCCTGCAAATCGCCTTGTTCGTGGCCCCGGTGCTGGTGCTGCTCGGCTTCTTCATAGGCCGCCCGCTCGACCTCTTTTTCAACCCGTTCGAGGTGGTCGCCATTTTCGTGACGATGCTGATCGTCAACGCCATCATCGAGGACGGCAGAAGCAACTGGTTCGAGGGCGTGCAACTGCTGGCGGGCTACGCTATCCTGGCGGTGGCTTTCTTCTTCCACCCGTAGCCAAGCCCCATGCATGGCCTCCGGAGCTTGTGCGAAATCAGGCTGAAGACCGATACACCCCGGGTCGCTTTGTGCTATGCTGAGGGAACTTTGTACCAATGCAGAAGCAGGAGATTGAATTGCCGAAAGCAACCGCCACAGAAGGAGTTATAGAAGACCTGGGTGACGGCCTGGTGATGCGTCGCGCAGGCAAGCAGGACGCCGAGGCGCTCGCCCGCTTTCATGGGGAGCACCTTGCCGACCCCCCAGCCACTTTCGACGACGACCTGTATCACTGGATGCTCGACTTGATGAGCGGAGAACACCCCACGTTTCGCCCTGCCGACTTCCTCCTGGTAGAGGACACCACAAACGGCAAAATAGCCTCGTCGCTATGCCTGATCTCGCAGGAGTGGGAGTACGAGGGCGTGCCGTTCAAGGTGGGACAGCCGGAGATAGTCAGCACGCACCCGGATTACCGACGGCGGAGCCTCGTGCGTCGGCAGTTCGAGGAGATACACAGGTGGAGCGCCGAGCGGGGCGAGTTGGTACAGGCCATCGGGGGTATCTACTGGTACTACCGGCAGTTCGGCTACGAGTTGGCCTTGCCGATGGGCGACGGGCGCACCGGCTACAAGGCGAACGTGCCTCCGCTCAAGGAAAGTGAAGAAGAGCCGTACCGTCTGCGCCCCGCCACCGAAGCCGACATACCGTTCATAGCCGAGATGTACGCGCAGCAGGCTCGCCGCACTGCCGTAAGCGTTGTGCGAGATGAGGCCCAGTGGCGGTATGAAATAGGAGGGCATCGAGCCGAAAGCGGCGTGCGTACCGAGCAGCGCATAATAGAGACAGGCGAGGGCAAAGCAGTGGGCCTGCTGATACATACACCCAAGGTGTGGGGTGACCGCCTGGCGGTGATGCTGTACGAGCTTACGCCCAACACATCGTGGGCAACTGTCACTCCGTCGGTGTTGCGCTACCTGGCGGTCACCGGCACGGAGTATGCCGGGAAAGAGGGGAAAGAGTGGGGCGTGTACCAGTTCAAGCTGGGAACGAGCCACCCGGTTTATCGAGCCGTGCCCAGTCACCTGCCCCAAATCCGAAAGCCTTACGCCTGGTACATGCGCGTGCCCGATCTGCCGGGCTTTATCCGTCACATCGCCCCCGCCCTCGACAAGCGACTAGCTCGCTCTATTGTGTCGGGTACAACCGCCGTCATAAAGCTCAACTTCTACCGGAGCGGCCTCTTGTTGACCTTAGAGGAGGGGAAGCTCACGGGAGCCGAGGGGTGGCAGTCGAACCAAACTTCAGACGGAGATGCAGGGTTCCCCGGCCTCACTTTTCTGCAGCTGCTATTCGGGTTCCGCTCTCTGGAAGACCTGGAATATGCCTTCCCCGACTGCTGGGTGAACAACGACCAAACGCGCGCCTTGCTTGAGGCGTTGTTCCCCAGGCGACCTTCGAACGTGTGGTCCATCCAATAGGGAGGGTAGAAGCGCAACCGGGCTACGGGTTTAACTGCATCCGCTCAGTTATGTAGTTGGGACTGCTGGAGCCTCCTTTACCCCTCTTGGGCTGGAGGGTCGTCGTAGTATTATCCCTTCCAGAAGGAACTGTTCAGCATTCATTAGCAGCGTCATTTAAGATGTCAGCTGACGTGCGGTTCTTGTTGCGCTCCGCCCAATTTACCAAAAGGTTATCCTTATGCCGAACCAACCCAGACGGGTTGTCACTTTCGAAAAGCCGACTCCTAATTTCGGTTCCGTCTGTGATGGAATTACCCACGAGTTCTTCCAGGTTGTTCAAGCCTAAGAAGGTCCAACGAACTTCATCGCCATTGGAGTTTGGGTAAGAATGCTCTGTGCTCTTACCCAATTGTACAGCTTTATCGTACGCCACCTCGCCGTTGGCTGCTTGAAGGACGCAAATCTGCTCATCCAGGGTCCATGACGCTTGATCTGCATCAGCCACCTTGCACTGCGTTATGATTGTAGCCACATACCATCGCTCAGACATATTGCCTCCAAGGAAACAGCCTTGACATGTTACGCTACCCTAGCGCTTATCTACCACTTTGGACGGGATCAGGCGTCACTTTACTGAGAGGCCTCAACAAGAGTGGTAAATCACTCCACATACAAAACAGTGACGGCCTCTCCATTTACTAACTTCTGTAGATCATCTGCCGTGCCAACCTCCAATTCGGAATATGTGATCTCTGTTCCATGCACCGACTCCCCCTCTTCCATTCTGATCTCCTTGGTGGTAGTGGTGTCCTGACACTGTATGAGCTTACATATGCCGGCGAATACCCATACAGCTGGACGTTCCCCCCCATCTGAGATCACCACTACCATCTTCAGTCCCATCATAGTGGCTCCTGCCTATTCTCTGAGCTTCTGTATAAGCTGCATCTACAGACTCAGCTTCGACAAGCACGATGTTCTCCCATATGGGGTACTTATCTTGTGCGCCATCCAAAAATCTCACGTAAGAGATAATATGTGCGGCGTACCAGGTTGTAGCAGCCATGCTTTACTTCTCTCTTTCGTTGCGTTTGGTCTTGTACCGGCTAATGTCTTTCAAGTCCGATGCACTAAAGGCAACTCGAAAGCCGTAGCGATTGGCTCACACCAAAAGATGCCCCGTCGGATCGGTATACTGCAGAGGGTTGCCCAGCACATAGCTATAGCTGTAGCCGGCACTAGCTAGCCTATGTAGCGCCCCCTCTCAAAAGCCCAGAGCAACAATCTAGCGAAGATCGAAACAACAAGCACCAACAACAAATAAGGAGCCATTCCAGAGAAACCGTTAGTAAGAAAGTGTGCAAGGCCAAACGCGGCTGAGAACAGAATTAGCTGTTCCACCCATCTCGTAATCCTGGCAATGCGAATAGGTGACAAGTGAGGTCTCCTCTTACTGTTGCCAAGAGGATTTGACGCCGGCACTCAGGCCTGCAAAGTTCACAACACTCTCTACGGGTTTAACTGCATCCGCTCGGTTATATAGTTGGTACCTCCGGGGCACATCTCTTTGGGTTCGTCCGCGGTGGCGACGTGCCCAAACAGCACCACGTAGTCGCCGTCCTGCACCTGAGACTGGTCCCAGCCCGACCCACCGGGCACGAACGACGGACCGATAGGCCCGCTGGCTGCCTGGCCGGGAGCCATTGGGGTAATATCTCTCAAGGGAGGCGAGGTGTCGCTCCTGACCGCCGTGCCCACTACTATCGTGCCGGGTTGCGCGTCCGACGCGGAGGGCGCGGGCGCTTCTTCGGTGCGTATGTATGTGCAGCCGCTCTGTATCTTGGTAAACTGCACCTTGCCTGCGATCCAACTGTAGTCGGGGGCATGACCCATCTTGGGGTAGGCCGACTGCGAAGAAGATGTTATAGTAGGTTCGGGCGGCGTCACGGTCGCACCTCCTGTGTTCGGGGCGCTACACGCAGACGTGCCTGCACCCACAAGCAAAACGATCAGTCCAATCAAGTATCTTTTCAAGTTGGTTCCTCCTTGCGGTTACTCTACCTGTATAACGCTGCTTGAGCAAGATATGTTCCGAAAGCCACAGCCGACAACCGGCCCAGAGCCATGCTGCCGGAGTAGAAACATGTTCTCCAAGAAAACTATAGTCGTTGTATGCCTGCTCGCGGCAGGCTTGCAGGGCTGCGACACCTCCGGCCCACAGCCCACCCCCACGCACCGGGTTGCCGAGGCATCGCCCACCCGTGCGCGCCCGACCGTTGTGCCCACCGCCACACTTGCGGGCGACGGCAAGATAGACGCCGAGGGGCTGTTCCACGACTCGCGTGATCCTGCCTACAGAAGTCCCGGCGGCCCGGTGGAGGCCGGCACCGACGTTGTGCTGAGGCTGCGGACAAGGCAGGGCGATCTGACGGGGGCGACGGTGCGGCTTTGGGATTCGCGCCTGGATAGAGAAACGCTGGTGCCGATGGCGAGCGAAGGGGCAGGAATGTGGGAGGCTACCGTCTCCACACCTGCGCAGGGAGAGGCGCTCTGGTACAGGCTCATCGCCCAGGACGGTAGCGCCCGCGCCTACTACAATGATGACCGCGCCGCCGACGGGGGGCAGGGCGAAGGACACCTGTACGAATCCGATAGCGATTTTGTGATTACGGCCTACAACCCCAACTTCAAGACACCCGCCTGGGTGCGCGATGCGGTTGTCTACCAGATATTCCCCGACCGCTTCTACAACGGCGACCCTCAAAACGACAAGCCCACAGGCAGCTTCTTCTATGGCGGCAAGACCGAACTCAAGCAGTGGGGCGACAAGCCTACCGGCAGCGACGACTTCTTCGGCGGCGACTTGCAGGGTGTGACGGCCAAGCTCGACTACTTGCAGTCGCTGGGAGTAACCGCCATCTACTTCAATCCGATCTTTATGTCGCCTTCCAACCACCGCTACGACACCACAGACTACACCAAGATTGACCCCGCGCTGGGCGACCTCGCCGTCTTCCGCCGTCTGGTCCAGGAGGCGCGCGCCAGGGGCATTCATATCATCCTGGACGCCGTGTTCAACCACTCGTCGAGCGACTCCCTCTACTTCGACAGGTTCGCCCGCTACAGCACAACGGGCGCATACGAGTCGCAGGGTTCGCCCTACGAGGGTTGGTACAGCTTCAAGCAGTGGCCCGATATGTACACTGCATGGTCGGGCATCAGCACCCTCCCGCAGTTCACCGAGACCGAGGCAATCGAGCAGTTTCTGTTCAAGGGGCCGGACTCGGTATCAAACCGTTGGCTGGGGGAAGGCATAGCGGGCTGGAGGTTGGACGCTGCCGAGCAAAAGAGCCGACAATTCTGGCGAGATATGCGCGATGCGGTCAAGCAGGCCGACCCGGAGGCGGTTATCGTGGGCGAGTTCTGGCACAATTCGGCCCCCTGGCTGGCCGGCGACCAGTGGGACGGCACGATGAACTATCGCTTCCGCGACGCTGTACTCGGCTGGCTCGCCAACCCCGCCCGCGACGTTGAGACGATGCGGAGGCAACTGGACTCCATCCGCGAGGACTACCCGCCCCAGGCGCTCGCCGCTTCGATGAACCTGATCGACTCGCACGACACCGCTCGCGCCCTTACGGAGGCTGGGGGCGATAAGAACATGCTGATGCTCATGGCCTTGATGCAGTTCACCTGGCCGGGCATGCCCACCATCTACTACGGCGACGAGGCCGGCATGGAAGGTCGGCGCGACCCGGACGACCGCCGCACCTACCCCTGGGGCAGCGAGGACCAGGCGTTAATAGAGTACTACAAGATGCTGGCTCGCACCCGCCACAGCGCCACTGCTCTGCAAACAGGCGACTATAGAACGCTGCTCGCCGAGAAGGGCAAAGATGTTTACTCTTATGCCCGCGCAGACGCAGCAGGGGCGGCCATCGTTGCGCTAAACCGCAGCCCGCAGGATGAGCCGGTGACGCTGGAAGTTGGCGGCCTGCTGTCCGACGGCGCTACCCTGGCCGACCAACTGAACACAGGGCAAAGTTACACGGTGCAGAACGGCGTGCTGAGGGTGACGGTGCGGGCGAAGTGGGGCATATTGCTGCTCCCGAAGAAGTAGTCGGCGGGGGCAAGCCCGGAACAGGGTTGCTTATACAGAAAAGCCCGACAAATCCGAAGATTCCTCAGGCCCTCTGTTCCTCCCCTGGCTCAACACCAGTGAAGTAGCCTTATGATACATCCAAAATAGGGTTTTGTCAAGGGGTTTGGGCCGCCAATTTTCGAGCAATTTTCGCCGGCTTCGCGAGCCGTCAGGCCAACCCGTGCTCCAGGGCATAACGGGTGGCGGCGCTGCGGGTGGTGATGTTCAGCTTGCTGTAGATCGAGCGCAGATGCGCCTGCACGGTGCGCGGGCTGAGGGTGAGCCGCTCGGCTACCTGGGCGTCGGTCAGGCCCTCTGCGATCAGTTGCAGCACCTCGGTTTCGCGTTTGGTCAAACCCTCTATGTTCGCGCCTACGCCGGGACGGGTGCGGTTCTCACCGGCTGTGCTCTGTAGGTCTTGTAGAGCGTGAGCATGAGCAGAATGCACTGTTCTTGCCTGTGCCCAGTCATTTTGATCATGCCTGAATTGTGTAGCCGGAGCGGGGAAGGGATCGGGTTCGCCTCGGTCGCCGATCTCCTGGAACAAGGCAAGGCTCTCGGCGTAGAGCTCTGCCGCCCCGGTCTCGTCCCCTTCGGAACGCAGCACATCGCCGAGGTTGTGCAGCGTCCACGCCAGCATCCACTTGTCTCCAACGGCGCGCTGTATCTGTAGAGCTTCTTCCAGGTGGCGGCGGGCCGTCTCGAAATCGCCTTCGCGCAGGGCCACAAGCCCAAAATGGCTGAGTTCGAGAGCGATGCCCCAACGGTAGTCCATCTCACGATACAAGGCCAGGCTCTCCTCGTGCAGCGCTTCCGCCGCCGGGCCGTCACCCCGGTTGCGGGCCACCTCGCCCAGGAAATCGAGCGACAACGCCAGGCCCCACCTATCGCCTATCTTTCGGAACAGCCCCACGCTCTCCTCGCCCAGTTCGGCCCCTACCGGATCGCCCTGCCGCTCGGCTACCCGGCCCAGAAAGGTCAAGGCGAAGGCGGCGCCGCGCTCGTCGTCAAGCGCACGCCAGATGTCGAGGCCCGCCTGCAACCAGGCGCGAGCCGGTGTAAGGTCGCTCTGCAAGTAAGCCAGCACGCCGGCTGCGCTCAAGGCTTTGGCTCGCGATACGCCCGACTGCGGTGCGCCCGGCAGAGCCAACATCGCCTGGAGCCTGCCGCGTCCTTCGCTCAAGTAGCCCCGGAAGTACCAAAACCATATCAGCGACCCGGCTAGGCACAGCCCCATCGAGGCGCTCTCAGCATCCCCCTCTGCGCCCGACACAATCGCCCACCGGCACGCTGCGCGCAGGTTGTCATGCTCTCGTTCCAGCCGCTCAAGCCATAAGGTCTGCCGGTTGGTCAACAGTTCGTCCTCCGACCGCTCGGCGAACTCCATATAGTAGCGCAACAAGCGGCTGCGTGCGGCAGGGCCGTCGCCCGACTCTTCAAGGCGCTCGGCGGCATAGTGGCGGATCGTTTCCAGCATCCGGTAGCGGGCCGGCCCCTCCCCCGTTTCCACCGTCAAAAGCGAGTGATCTACCAGTTGGGACAGCAGGTCTATTACCTCGTACTCATCGGCTTCGAGAGAGCATATCGCCTCTACCGCTTTCAGGGTGAAACTGCCGGCGAACACAGATAGGGCGCACAGCACCAGCCGCTCGGCATCGGACAGCAGATCGTAGCTCCAGTCCACCATCGCCTGTAGCGACCTGTGTCGCGGTTCGACCAGGCGACTGGTTGAGGACAGCAGGCGGAACCGCTCGTCAAGCCTCTCGACGATCTGCCCCACCGACAGCACCTTCACGCGCGCCGCCGCCAGTTCAATCGCCAGCGGTATGCCGTCCAAACGGCTGCACAAAAGCGCCACAGCCGGAGCGTTATCCTCGGTAAGCGCGAAATCGGGACGCACGGAGGCTGCCCTCTCAACGAACAGCTTTACCGCCTCGTATCCGGCCAGTTCATCTAGAGGCAAGGGGGCAGCGGGGGGCAGCGACATAGGGGGTACGTGCCACGCAAACTCGGCGGCCCCCGCTTCGCTTATACCAAGCGCATGCCGGCTGGTGGCGAGAATACGCAGGTGCGGGCACTCGGCAAGCAGCCTGTCGGCAAGCAAGGCAC
>JBBSIX010000040.1:0-16469 GCA_038231875.1 Chloroflexia bacterium
CAACAGGCGGCGGCTCAACCCCCGGCGGCATGCCCAAGACAGGCTCGCCTGTCTCCCTCAGCCCCTGGCTCGTGGCGACCGGCGTCGGCGCGGCGGCAGTAGGCGCGCTTCTGCGCGTTCGCACACGTAGCAACGACGTAGCTCGCGAGGAAGCAGAACAGTAGTACCCAACCGGCGCTATCTCTCCTGTCGTGGAGAGATGAGCATGAAACAGCACGCAGCTACTCGTTGGCTGTGTGCTGTTTCGTTTAACCGGGGGGCATCGGCTACCGCTTGTAGGTGTTCAAACTTGAGAGACGGAGGGCCGTTGTAGGAGGCTGGTCCAACTCCCCTCTCAACACTTACCCCTCGTTATTGCCGGGGATTACCCACATCTTCATGCAGAACAACGGGTGCAACCCCAACTGGTTACGCTCGTCCTCACTACGCTTTGTCAATTCCGAACGAAGTGAGGAATCAGCCGGTGGAGCATGGTAGTCAGCGGCAGAGCACCTTCTTTTACAGCAGTGCAAGGCACGACACTTTTTATCCCAATCGTCATGCCGGCGAACTGATTCCTCACTTCGTTCGGAATCACAAAAAGTAGTAACTCTTGTATTCCCAACAGGATAGCCCGGCATGCGACACAGCTGGAGATAGGGGTAATCATCGGAGTGTTGCTATTGCCGCTTACTCTCGCATGTGGTATAGTAGGGGAAATCAAACAGTCCGGCCCTATTGTTCTTCTACTCTTTAGAAGCCGGCTATTCGCATACCCTTGCTGCTGAACCTTTCCTGCGCTTGCGTGGGTAATAAGGAGGATTACGGCAAGGGTCACTCTAAAGGAGGCAAGTATGCGTAAAGTTCTCTCTATCTTCCTGTTGGTGTTGGCGGCTGCCGGGTTGGCGGCTTGCGGTGCGGAGGCCACTCCCACCCCGAACGCCGGCGGCGCTATGGTCGACAATACGCCCGTAGCCGGGGCAGACACAGGCGGCAACACTCTTGCCGCCATCAAACAGCGCGGCAAGCTGATCGTTGGGGTCAAGTACGACATCCCAACCTTTGGCTTCCTCAACCCCGCAACCAACAAGGTCGAAGGCTTTGATGTTGAGATGGGCAAGGCGGTGGCTAACAAAATCTTCGGCAATCCCGACGCCATCGAGTTCAAAGAAGCGATCTCCAAGAACCGCATTCCGTACCTCAACGATGGGGTGGTAGACATCGTTTTCTCGACGATGACGGCCAACGAGGAACGTTCCAAGCAGATAGACTTCACCGATGCCTACTACGTGGCCGGACAGTCGTTGCTTGTGCCGAAAGACAGTGCCATCACAGACGTAAAGTCGGTGGGCAGCAAGACTGTGGGCACGGTTAGCGGCTCTACCTCCGAGAAAAACATCAGGAGCGCGGCCCCCGATGCTAAGGTGGAACTATTCAACACCTATGCCGAGGCGGTGCAGGCAATGCAGTCGGGCCGGGTGGACGCTGTGACTACGGACGACATTATCCTGTTCGGCTTCGTCAAGCAGAACCCCGACAAGTTCAAGGTTGTGGGCGGCCAGTTCACCACCGAGCCTTACGCCGGCGGCGTGAAGCAGGGCAACACCGACCTCCTCAACGCAGCCGACGAGGCCATCCGCGAGATGAAGTCGAGCGGCAAGTGGGCCGACGCCTACAAGCAGTGGGTATCCAGTGACAACGTGCCTCCTGTGCCGCCGCAGGATTGGCGCGACGTGGGCAAGTAAGCCTGAGAGTTGCGGGTTTGGGGCGTGGACTTTGGCGGGCCGTCGCGCTTCGCACTTCGCCTTGAACCCGCAGTTCTAAGCCAACCATGTTCGATTTATCCGCCGACTACTGGAGCCTGATAGGCCAGGGGGTTCTAATAACCCTCTGGCTGACTCTCGTGTCGTGGGTAGTGGCCTTGCTGATGGGCATCCTGCTGGGTGTGCTCCGGCAAGCGCCTGTAGGCATTCTGCGAGCGGTAGCGGCGGGCTACACCGAGTTCTTTCGCAATATCCCCCTGCTCACCGTGCTTTTCTTTATCTACTTCGGCGTGCCCAACACAGGCATCAGGATAAATGCCATCAACAGCGCCATCATCGGGCTCAGCCTGTACACTGCGGCTTACGTGGGCGAGGTGGTGCGGGCGGGGCTGGGCACAGTGAGCAAAGGCAACATTGAGGCGTCCCGGTCGCTGGGCCTGAGCTTTTTGCAGAGCATGAGATATGTGCAGATGCCCCAGGCAGTGAGAGCGGCCATCCCCCCTCTCGGCACACTCTTGATCGCCTTGCTCAAGAACACATCGCTCGCCAGCCAAGTGACTGTAGCCGACCTCTTTTTCCAGGCCGATTTCGTCGGCAACCGCACTTTCAACCCCGACATCCTCTTGATTGCGGGTGCGATTTACGTGGCGCTCACGCTGCCCCTGGGGGCAACAGTGAACCTTGCAGAAAAACGTTGGGCGATCCAGCGTTAGGGGTGCTATGGCTGCAACCGGCGTTTCCACCAACCAATCTGTTGCCTTGAAGCGAACGCTCAACTTTGGCCTTCAGCTTTTGGGCGCGCTGCTGATCATCGTGCTGGTTCCTATCGCCTTCGGCATGCAGTGGCGCAACTTCGAGCCTCTGCTCGACGGCATAACCTTGCGCTTCCTCTTGTTTGGGGTGGTGGCAACGGTCGTGGTGTCGCTCGTGGCGATCATCCTGAGCCTGCCTCTGGCGACGGGGCTTGCCCTGGGGCGGCTGTCGCCCATAGCGGCTGTTCGATGGCCCAGCATCGCGATTGTCGAGGTGGTGCGCTCTCTGCCTCTCCTGTTGGTCATATTTTATGTAAATCTGCGGTTCCCCCTGATTGACAAGTTGGAGAACCTGAAGCTGGGCAACCCAGACAGCTTTTTCGGCATAGAGTTGGACCGGCTGCTGTCCAGAGGTGCGCTGGCGGTGGCGATTGCCCTCACTGTCTACACGGCGGCTGTAAACGCCGAATTGCTGCGCTCCGGCATAAACTCGCTCGACCGGGGGCAAACAGAGGCGGCTCGCTCGCTGGGGCTGACTTACTGGCAGACGATGCGGTTGGTGATACTACCGCAGGCCTTTCAGCGCATACTTGCCCCACTCATCGCTCAATTCACTATCCTCGTGAAAGACACCTCGCTTGGCTCGATTATCGGCTTCGTGGAGTTGCAGAGGCGCGCCGTGATTCTCTACCAGCGCGACTTCAACCCTATGGAGGCCCTGTTCGTGGTGGCGCTGATCTACTTCGCGGTCAACTATCTGTTGGGGCTGACAAGCAAACTCGTCGAGCGCAAACGGCCCTCTGTGCATGTGACGGTGCCTGAGTTCTAATCAAGCGGTAGATACCGCCCCTCGAAGCCGGGCGGCGCTTGGAACCCGATAAGGAGACGCATAACTTATGGAGGTTACCGACAACATGGCGGCTGTTGAACCGCTCAAGCACACGCTGGGCGAGCCGATCATCGCAATGGAGCACGTGGTCAAGCGGTTCGGCAAGCTGGTGGCCCTGAGCGATGTGAGCCTGGAGGTTCGCAAAGGCGAAGTGCTGATGATCGTAGGGCCGAGCGGCTCCGGCAAGTCTACCCTGCTGCGCTGCATAAATCACCTTGAAGTGCCCGACGGAGGTAAGGTGATTATTGACGGAATTGACCTGACCGCAGGGCGCACGAACATCAACAAGGTGCGCGAGGAAGTAGGCATGGTGTTCCAAGGGTTCGAGCTGTTCCCGAACCTCACCGTGATTGAGAACGTCTGCCTGGCCCAGCGTGTGGTGCGTAAGCGTAGCAAGGCTGAAGCCCAGGGGATCGCGATGGACCTCCTGAAGAAAGTGGGCATACCGGAGAAGGCCAACAACCACCCGGCCCAGCTTTCCGGCGGCCAACAGCAGAGGGTTGCTATCGCCCGCGCCCTTGCCATGCAGCCCAAGATTATGCTCTTCGACGAACCCACATCCGCGCTCGACCCCGAAATGATCAAAGAAGTGCTCGACGTGATGCTCGACCTGGCCCGCGAGGGTATGACAATGGTGGTAGTGTCGCACGAAATGGGCTTCGCCCGCGCCGCCTCCAACCGTGTCATCTTTATGGATCACGGCAGCATCGTCGAGATGAACGAGCCAAACGAACTGTTCAACAATCCCCAGCACGAACGCACCAAGCTTTTCCTCAGCAAGATACTCAGCCACTAAGCTCCTCGGCCAGGCTGCGGTACACGACAAAGGCTCCTCCACCCCAAGTCTGACCCTTTACAGCCACACCTGATGGTGATTACCCACACGTAAGTGTTCAGACACGGGGATGAGCGTAGCGGGGGGCGATTACGACTTTTTCCTCAACCCCACCCCCAAACATCCCCCAAGCCCCGGCTGATGTTGACATAGCTCCACCGGCATGGTATATTTTGCCTTGCTGCACCCACTCCTGTGGAGTGAGGATGGCTCATGGTTTGGCGGGCCGGCGCAGTTCAAGGGGTGAACGGAATGCATCCTGTCTGAATTGTGAGCCGGCAAGCGAACATGGAGGTAAGTTTGGCTGTAACGATAGACCTTTCCGGCAAGGTGGCCCTCGTCACGGGTGCAGGGAGGGGCATCGGCAAGGCCTGCGCGCTCAAGCTGGCAGAGGCCGGCGCGAAGGTAGCCGTCAACTACAACTCAAGCGAAACTGCGGCGCAGGAAGTGGCCCAGGCAATAACTCAGGCCGGAGGCGAGGCGCGTACCGTGCAGGCCGATGTCGGCCAAGCCGAGGCGGTGGACGCTATGATTGGCGGCCTGGTGAAAGACTGGGGCCGCGTGGACATCCTGGTGAACAACGCCGGCATCACCCGCGACAACCTGATGATGCGAATGTCGCAGGACGAGTGGGACGCCGTTCTTGACACTAACTTGCGCTCGGCCTATTTTACCTCGCGGGCCGTGCTGCGCCAGATGCTGCGCAACCGCTGGGGCCGCATCGTCAGCATCTCCAGTGTGGTCGGGCTGACCGGCAACGCGGGCCAAGCCAACTATGCCGCCGCCAAAGCAGGGCTGATTGGCTTCACCAAGTCGCTCGCGCGAGAAGTGGGCAGCCGCAACATCACCGCAAACGCGGTCGCCCCCGGCTTTATCGAGACCGATATTACAGCCGGCCTGCCGGAGACCCTCAAGGCCGAGATGCTGAAAACTATCCCCGCCGAACGATACGGGCAGCCGGAGGATGTCGCCAACGTGGTGCTGTTCCTCGTCTCCGATCTGGCCTCATATGTCACGGGGCAGGTGGTCAATGCCGACGGCGGCATGGTCATGTACTAAATTGGAGAATCGGCCTGCGACCCCACGTCACACACAAGAGGATCTTATGAAGAAAGTCAGCTATGTCTTTCCAGGGCAAGGCTCACAGTATGTGGGCATGGGCCTCGACATTTACGAGCGGTCCGCCGAGGCGAGGGCGGTGTTCCAGGAGGCCGACAGGGTGCTGGGCTTCTCCGTGAGCGACCTTTGCTTCAACGGCCCTGCCGACATGCTCAACGATACGCAATACGCGCAGCCCGCTATCTTGACTGTGAGCGTCGCCTACCTTGAGGCGCTCCGTGAGAAGCTGAAGGAGAGCGGCACTCAGATCGAGCCGACGTTCGTGGCCGGGCACTCACTTGGCGAGTACACCGCGCTGGTAGCCGCAGGGTCGCTTAGTTTTGCCGATGCGCTGCGGCTGGTGTGGGAGCGGGGCCGCCTGATGAAAGAGGAGGGCGAGAAGCACCCTGGGGGCATGGCCGCCGTTATCGGACTGGCGGATGATCGCCTCAAGGCGGTGGTCGAAGCGGCAAGCTCGGAGGGTGTGGTGGTGATTGCCAACTCCAACTCTCCTGTGCAAACGGTCATTTCAGGCGAGGTACAGGCTTTGCTCAAAGCGATGGAACTAGCCAAGAACGAGGGCGCCCCCAAAGTGGCCCGCCTAACCGTGAGCATCGCCTCTCACTCGCCTCTCATGCAGCAGGCCGGCACAGCCCTATCCGAATTCATCAGCAATATCAACCTCGTTGACCCGATTGTGCCCCTTATCGCCAACATCACGGGTCAGGCGCTCACCACAGCCGACGACATCAAGCGCGAGTTGGCCGATCAGCTTTGCAAGCCTGTGGCCTGGGTCGCCTCGGTGATGGAGATGCTGGAAAGCGGCGTCAACACCTTTGTGGAGGTGGGGCCGGGGCAGGTGCTGTCTGGCCTGATCAAGCGTATCTCCGATGAGGCGCAAGTGCTGAAGTTGGAGGACTTGATGCTCGGTGAGACCCCAGGTGAAGCGCCGGTTTCGGCATCGGCGTTGCCGGCGTAAGGTGCTCTGAATGCCAAGACGAGTAGCAATCACCGGCCTGGGCGCGGTTACGCCTGTGGGCAACACTGTCGAGGATACCTGGCGCAACTTGCTCGCCGGAGTGTCGGGCGTGGGGCGTATTACGCTGTTCGACCCTTCAGACTATGCGGTGCAAATCGCAGGCGAAGTTCGAGGCTTCGAGCCGGGGGAATATATTGACCCTAAAGAGGCCCGGCACATGGACCGCTCGGTGCAGTTTGCCATAGCCGCCGCCAAGCAAGCGTTGCGCGACGCCGGCCTTGAGCTAACCGAGGAAAACGCCGACGAAACGGGTATCATCTTCGGCACTGGCGCGGGTGGTGTAGGCACGTTGCTGGCTCAACAAGCGACCCTCGAGGAGCGAGGCCCCAGGCGGGTGTCCCCCCACTTCTTGCCTAATTTTCTACCCGATACGGCTTCGGGGCAAGTTGCCATTGCGGTGGGCGCACGAGGGCCTAACATGGCTGTAGTGTCAGCCTGCGCCACAGGCGGGCATGCGGTGGGCGAAGCGATGGAGACGATCCTGCGGGGCGACGCCGAGGTGATGCTGGCCGGCGGAACCGAGGCGGTGATCGTGCCTGTGATCATGGCGGGCTTCATCAATATGCGCGCTCTGGGGGACGATCCCAACCCCACAAGGGCAAGCAAGCCCTTCGACGCTCGGCGCAGCGGCTTCATACTGTCCGAGGGGGCCGCCGTGCTCATCCTTGAGGAGTTAGAGCACGCCCGCCGGCGAGGCGCGCATGTTTACGCTGAGGTTGCCGGCTACGGCTCCACCAACGACGCCTTCCATATGGCCGCTCAACTGGAGACGGGCGAAGGCGCGGCACGCACCATGCGGCGGGCCTTGCAAAAGGCTCATCTCCAGCCGGAGGACGTGGACTATATCAACGCGCACGGCACGAGTACGCCTCTCAACGACCGGGTGGAGACGCTTGCCATAAAGAAGGTGTTCGGCCCGCACGCCTACGAAGTGGCAATATCCAGCACAAAGAGCATGACGGGCCACATGATGGGCGCGGCAGGCGCGTTGGAGGCAATAGTGTGTGCCCTGGCGATCCGCGACAACTGCATACCGCCCACCATCAACCTCGAAGCGCCCGACCCCGACTGCGACCTCGACTATACACCGGGAGCCGCTCGCAAGTTGAAGGTGGACGTGGCGATGTCCAACTCGTTTGGGCTGGGAGGGCACAACTCGTGCATAGTGCTCCGGCGGGTGGAGTAAGACCTGGTTATATTTTGAACCGCAACAGATGGAGTAGAAAGATTGGCCGTTTATAACAACAACCGCCGCATAGTGATCACCGGCCTCGGTGCACTAACCCCGATAGGCAACAGTGTCGAGGAGTTCTGGGGCAATTTAGTGGCGGGCAAGTCGGGTATAGACTACATCACCCGCTTCGACCCCTCCAACGTGCCGGTGAAGATAGCAGGCGAGGTGAAGGGATTTGATCCCAACCTCTATATAGACCCCAAAGCGGCGCGGCGCATGGCCCGGTTCTCACAGTTCTCCGTAGCCACCTCCAAGCAGGCCCTCCAGGACGCCGGCTATACCGTCAGCGAGGAAAACGCCGACGACGTGGCAGTGGTGTTTGCCACCGGCGGGGGCGGCCTCGACGTGATGCAGGAGGGGAGCGTTGCCATCTACAACAAGGGACCACGCGCCGTCAGCCCCATGGTCCTGCCGAACATGATCGCCAACATGGCTTCCTGCCAGGTATCGCTTAACCTGGGCACCAAAGGCCCCACCACCACCAGCATCGCAGCCTGCGCCAGCGGCCTCTACTCGTTCGTGGACGCCTACCACCTGCTGATGCGCGGAGAGGCCGAGATGGCTATCACCGGAGGCACAGAGTCGTTCATTACGGACCTGGCAATTGCCTCCTTGTCCAACATGCAGGCCCTCTCGAAGAACGATGAGCGCCCTCCCCAGGAGGTGAGCCGCCCGTTCGACCTGACCCGCGACGGCTTCGTGTACAGCGAAGGGGCCGCCGCAGCCGTGCTGGAGACCGCCGAAAGCGCCCTGGCGCGTGGGGCAAAGATATACGCCGAGGTCTTGGGTGGCGCGCTAACCGCAGACGCCTATCACGTCACCGCCCCCGCTCCGGGAGGGGTGGGAGCGGCCAAGGCTATCGTCAAGGCGCTGAAGTACAGCAATCTCACGCCAGATGACGTGGACTTCATTTCCGCGCACGGTACGTCTACCCTCCTCAACGACGCCGCAGAAACTGCCGCCATCAAAACCGCTCTGGGAGAGCGCGCCTACAAAGTGGCGGTGTCGGCCAACAAGAGCATGGTGGGCCACTCTCTAGGTGCAGCCGGGGCTATTTCAGCCATCGCCACTGCCCTGGCGATCAAACACGGCATCGCCCCACCTACCATCAACTACGAACACCCGGACCCCGCCTGCGACCTGGACTACGTGCCCAACGTGGCCCGCGAAATGAAGATCAGGGCCGCCCTGGTCAACGGCTTTGGGTTCGGCGGCCAAAACGGTGTGCTCGTGCTGAAAGCCTGGGAAGATTAGCCCTCACGAAAGCTAGGGTCTGCTGCGCCCCCCGCCGGGCTGCTCGCCCAGCACCGAGTATGTAGCCCCAGCCTCGGAGTGGACCAGGCGGATGCGGTCCACCCGCACGCCTCCCTGGGTTCCGGGCCCTGTCGGGTCGAAGCGCAGGCGCGTCAGGTCGCCCTGCCAGTGAGGATTGTCGCCGAAGTAAAAGCTGTACCGGTGCAGCATGCCATCGGCTTGCGCTGTAACCACCGCCGAGTTGGCCTCGGCAAACCCGGGGTGGGCGGCAGTAGCGAAGAACATCTGGACGGTAGGGTCCGCCACCGGCGCGCCCAGCACCATGTCCACCTCCACAGCGTTATAGCCGGCGAGGGGCACGTCGAGTTCGGGGCTGACCAGCTGGGGGTCGCTGCCAGCCAGGGGATAGAACCAGCCCGCACCGCCCATGTTCCCCTCTCCCAGGTCTTTCGCTGTCCAACCCGACTGGCCGCCGGCGAAGCCCCAGGTGGTGCGGCTGTCTTTCAAGTAGTGGATAAAGCGGGTTCCGGACACAACGGCGAATGTGCGCCTGTGGACCTCGCCCATCGCGGCGCTGTGGCCGTAGTCGCCCTCGTCCATCTGGCTGGCGCTGTAGGTGTTGTCGTTGAACACCTGCTCGACCACCGCCACGTGCCCTTCCTGCATATCCGCCCCCAACATGCCCGGCTGAAACACAGCGATGTCCCCGTGCCGAGGATAGGGGCCGACGGGCCAGCCCTGCCGCGAAGCATTGTCGGCCCAGTCTTTGGGCAAGCCAAGATTGGCCGGCAAGTCGGGCCTGTTCTGCCAGGCCCAGTAGCCGGATTTCGCGTAAGGATAAGGGTTATTCGCGGGGTTGGCCGCCGCCGACGCCCTGCCGGGGCCTCCGCCCGCCCCTACTGCTGCGCCCAAGCATGCCACCATCAGGGTTGCCGCCATGACTTTCTCTATACCTGCTCTCAAGCTCGCTTTCATCTGTGCTCCTCTAGCTCGCAAACTTCTCTTTACCAGAACTTTTGTTCTATACACATCTTACGACAGCCTGCTGCGTCTGTCAATAGGGTTTTCCACATTATTTTAGAACATATTTTTGCATGTCTACGCCCTTTTACACTTTTCCACCATTTGCGACTGTTCCCCGCCTGCTGGTACAATAGCCTGGTAATTTCGGGAGAGGGCAAGCCCGATGCTTGCCTGTTTACAAGCCCGAAGCTAGAGAGTGAGAACAAGATTTTGGCAGAGATAATTTGGCTTGGACATGCGTGCTTCCGGCTCAAGGGCAAGGAGGCCACGATCATCGCAGACCCCTACGACAAGAGCCTGGGGCTGGGCAGCATCAATCAGCGCGCCGACATTGTGACCGTGAGCCACGATAATCCGCATCACAACGCCGTGAGTGCCGTCAAGGGCGAGCCGTTCGTGATCAACGGGCCGGGAGAATACGAGGTGAAGGGCCTGTTCATCACCGGCGTCTGGTCGTTCGCCGACAGCGCGGCGGGCAAGGAGCGTGGCCGTAACACGATCTTTTTGTTCCAACTGGACGACCTTGTGGTCTGCCACCTCGGTTCGCTGGGGCACACCCTCAATGCGAGCCAGGTGGAAGCACTAGGCAACGTGGACGTGCTACTTGTGCCCGTTGGCGGCCACACCACCCTCACCCCAGCAGTTGCCGCCGAGGTGATCAGCTTGATCGAACCCAGGGTAGTAGTGCCGATGCACTACTCCGTAGGCGGGGAGGCGGGCGAAGCGTCTCCACTGGAGAGCTTCACAAAGGAGATGGGCCTCAAGGAGTGGACGCCGCAGGACAAGTTCTCGGCCAAAGCCTCAGAACTTGATGAGACCACAAAGGTTGTGGTGCTTGAGCCGAGGACGTGAAGCAGCCCATCGTTCAGTGATAGATAACAAGTAAACAGGAGGGAAGGCATGAGCGAGTTTTACGCAGTGGGCGAGCCGGCAGCGCCAATGGCGACTGTCTCCACAAGCCCGGTTGTTTCTCCGGGGTTCGTCTACGTAGACCTGCACGACGAGCGGGTGCAGGACGTGTTGGGCCGCATCAGGCGGGCCATACAGGAGAAGTACCCCAGCGCCGGGTTCTCCTCATACATCGGCACGCAGCCTCTCGGCGTATACCTAGAGGTTTACACCGATGGGGATGAGTTTCGCAATGTGCTCAGGATACTCGATGACAGCTTCGGCGACCTGTGTACGGCGGCCGGCGTAGCCGTGTGCGTGCTGCCCAGGCAAAGGGCGCAAGCGCAGGCGGCTTAGGGAGAGGGGCGTGGGCGCGACCGGATTTGAGGGTTGCGCCCTTTTTCTTGTACAATAGTATGTGGCGTTTGACGAGTTCCTTGGTTATTGTGGGATGAGGGGGGTAGTGTCGATGGTGAAGTACATATTCGTGACGGGCGGCGTGGTGTCGAGCGTGGGCAAAGGCATCACCGTAGCCTCAGTGGGGCGCGTGCTCAAGAGCCGAGGCATCGCAGTGTCGGTGCAGAAGCTCGACCCCTACATCAACGTAGACCCCGGCACGATGTCGCCCTACCAGCACGGCGAGGTGTTCGTCACCGATGACGGCGCGGAGACCGACCTGGACCTGGGACACTATGAGCGCTTCATTGATGAAAATCTCACCCAGGCTTCCAACGTCACCACAGGGCGCATCTACTCAGCCGTGATCGCCCGCGAGCGGCGGGGCGACTTCCTGGGCGCTACGGTGCAGGTCATCCCTCATATCACCAACGAGATAAAATCGCGCATCGCAGCGGTGGCCCGGCAAGGCGCGCCTGACGTGGTTATCGTGGAGGTAGGCGGTACGGTTGGCGACATCGAGAGCCTGCCGTTCCTGGAGGCCATTCGCCAGATGCGCCGGGATGCAGGGCGCGAGAATGTGCTGTATATGCACCTCACTTTGCTCCCGCAGGTCAGCGCCACCGAAGAGCTAAAGACCAAGCCTACCCAGCACTCGGTCAAAGAGCTGCGCTCCATCGGCATCAACCCCGATGTGATAGTCTGTCGCTCCGACCAGCCGGTGGGCGAGGAGATCATCTCCAAAATAGCCCTGTTCTGCGACGTGGAGCCGCGCGCCGTAATACCGATGCCCACCGTCAAGAACATCTACGAAATCCCCCTCTTGCTGGAAGAGCGCGGCCTGGGAAGCTATATAGTCGAGAAGCTCAACCTGCACGGCCATGCTCCCGACCTCTCCGGCTGGCGGCAAACGGTGGCGCGCATGGAAGCTGCCCGCGAGACCTTGACGGTGGCCCTGTGCGGCAAGTACACCGAACTGCACGACGCCTATATCAGCGTAGCCGAGGCTCTAAAGCATGCGGCAGCCACCAGCGATGTGAAAGTGGAGATACGCTGGGTGAACACCGAGGCGTTGGAGCAACAAGGGCCGGACGAACTACTGCGAGATGTGCAGGGCATTCTGATTCCCGGCGGCTTCGGCGACCGGGGTGTGCTCGGCAAGATAACAGCCGCCCAGTACGCCCGCGAGCACAACATCCCTTATCTGGGCTTGTGCTACGGCTTGCAAATGGCGGTTGTGGAGTTCGCCCGCAACGTGCTGGGCCTGCCGGATGCCTTCACTACCGAGATCAATTCGCGCTGCGCCGACCCGGTGATTGACATCATGCCCGAACAGCGGGACATCGCCGACATGGGCGGCACGATGCGCCTCGGCTCATATCCCTGCAATCTCGTGCCCGGCACGAAGGCGGCCCAGGCCTATGGCGAGCCGGTGGTGTACGAGCGCCACCGCCACCGCTTCGAGTTCAACAATGCTTACAGAGAGCGGATGCACGAGGCCGGTCTGCTCGTTTCGGGCCTGTCCCCCGACGGCAGGCTGGTCGAGATAATCGAGTTGCGCGACCACCCCTGGTTCGTAGCTACCCAGGCTCACCCCGAACTCAAGAGCCGCCCTACTCTCCCGCACCCCCTGTTCCGCGACTTCGTGAAGGCGGCAAAAGCCTACGCTCACGCGCCACAAGAGGCCGAGCAAGAGCGCGACGACAAGACGCCGCTGGATATTAGAAGGGTGGTTGCGTAGCGGGCAACTTGCTCCGTAATGGCTGGACGGCTGCCTCTCTAGCTGCTCAAGCCGACGGCCCACAAGGTTGAGGTGGTCACTTGGAAGAAACCGTGCAGTTTGAAGAAGGCCCTGCTGAAACGTGGCCGTCGGACGAACCGGGCAACGGCAGCTTGACTGGGGAGCTAAAGCTACAGTTCCTGCTATGGTGGATAGTGGTGAACACATCCGGCGGTGTAGTGGCTGTTTTCCTAGCGGAGGCCGTTACCGGAGGCGTTTTTACAGTCCTCTACACGAACAGCACGAACAGCCTGGTAGCCGGCGGTGCCACCGGCCTCATCTTGGGCACCTGCATCGGTGTTTTCGGTTGGCTTGTCCTCAGGAGGTACATGCCAATAAGCGGAACGTGGGTGTGCGCTACCGGCGCAGGCTGGGGCATCGGTCTTACTGCTGCTGTATACCTGCATTTCGTTCCGGATAGCTGGTTTGCAGTCCTGCTCGGCACCTGCATCAGTTTCCCACAGTGCTTCGTGCTGTGGAAGCACGTGCCTCGCTCCTTACTGTGGTTGTGGCCTGTCGCAAACATAGTGGCGTGGACGCTCGTGACGACTACTCTCCCCGCCGTGTTTCTGTTTACCTCGGAGAATATAGGCCCCTCAGGTTACTCAGGTTTTGTCAATTCTATTGAGGAACCTTTCCCTTATTATGAATTCGATGTATTCGTCCGCCATTTGATTCAGTCCGCCTGGGTTTTTGGGGTACTAGCGGTAATCACAGGCGCGGCACTGGCCTGGCTCTTGGAGGCGGGAGTGCAGACGGAGTGGGATGAAGGCACTGCACTTGCTGTTGCTGAGTAAGGGGTATGAGCGTAGCGAAGAAGCAGTACGCCGGCATGGCATTTGGGACGAAAAGCACCGTGCCTCATCCGGCTTTGATGAGCGCACAGTGGCCAAGTGGTACCGCCGAGTAGGGCAACACGCTCGAGGCTGTGGTTGGGGGAGTGCTCCATGGGCTGGGGCGCACTCCCGCTATGGCGGCGGGATTGGCGGACCACCGGCGGACAATGGGAGAGTTATTGAGCTACCCAGTACCTCCTCTTGCCTATGCTGCACCCAAACGGCGTGGGCAGCCTCCCAAACCGAGGCTCTTGCAGGTTGCTCCAACTTCATCAGAGAGGTTAGCTGCCTGACCACACTCTACTGTGGTGCTACCCGAGTTTGATGAGGCGAGCATCTTCTATGGCGAGGTGGTAAATAGCCGCGACGTTATTGCGTTCCAAGGCCGTTCCGTCCAGGAGCAATGAAACAGCTTGCCTCTTGGAACGGCAGCCGAGCGCGATCAGCAGTCGCATACAGAAGCTGGGGCTGGATACGCCTGCCGAGGGTTAGCGCAAGTAACAATGTCACAGGGCGTGTGTCTCAGCAATGTTTACACAAAGAAGGAAGCTGTATGACCCTACAGTTTTTACTTGGGTTGTAGCACGGCGTTGCTGAACACAACATTGAATTGCTTGCAATAAATAGAGGCCGTCTTGATTTTGGTCACGTCGGCGTCGGCAGGTAGCTCGTAGGTGGTCCGGCCCCTAGTGGCCTTTAGCTTGCCGAGGTTTATGCTCACGCCCTTCTCCAGCCGGCTCTTGTCCTTAGGCGCTGTTTGGTCGCTCAGGTAGACGTAGAGGTCGGGACCCGATGCCATATCCTCTATATCGAGTTGCAGCAGAATCTTGCCGTCGGCTTGCCTGATGAGAGATGCTGTGCCTTTCGCGAAATGAAGTTGGTCCTGGCGGTCCAGGCTGCCTGTTGCAAGCAGTGCAGGCTGGGCTGCGCCCTGGGCAGCGGTGGCCGTCGGCAGCGTTTGCGGCGCGCCGCCCGGCTCTCCATTAGGATATTTCACTTTGTATCTGAACGTTCCAAGCTGGCTCAACAGCACATCAAAAGGAGCTTTATTCTCAGTGTGCATCTCGAACACTGCGCGCTCGAAATATTGCACCGCGTAGGTTTTGCCGTCGAGGTCGGATTTCTCCTGAAACTCGTCGGATATGGGTAAACCCTGCTGGGCCAGGCCGCCATTGGCCTTCCAGTATTCAAGGAATCGCCCTCCTACCCGCTTGCCCGTTTCGTTGAAGAGCATTGAGCCTGCTGATGTATTGGGCTTCTGCCCCGGCGCGCCGTCAGGATATTTTTGCTTGTAGCGGAACGACCCAAGCAGAGACAGCAGCACATTGAACGGCTCTTTGTTCTCCGGGTGATATTCAAACACTGCGCGCTCGAAATATTGGAAGCTGTAGTGCTTGCCGTCAGTGTCCGAGTTCTCCCAAACTATATTCGAGATTGGAAAGCCTTGCTGCGATAATTCGCCGTTTGCGGTCCAGTAGTCGAGGAACGGGTTTGTGACGGTCTTACCCGTTTCGGTGAATGTGCGCGATTTCCCCTGTGCGTACCCCACCAGAGCCATTGTTCCCACTAGAGCCACCACTAGCGTTGTCAGCATACTCACCGTAACAATTCGTCTTGTACCCACTCAATCCTCCTTTAGCCCATTATCACAAAATATCACATTAGCGCAATCCGCCTTACTGATCTGCTTGCAGGCTTGCCACGCTAAATATCACCGAGAAGGCTCGGCAATATATAACCACCGACTTGACCTTTGAGACATCAACCGACGGGTCAATTATGTAGCTGAAAGAGCCGATGGCGGCTTTGAGCGTGCCCAGGTTGTGTTCGCCCTGGTGTACATCGCTCGAATTGGCCGGATTAGGGTTTTCGGACAGGTAAACATAAAGGTCCGGCCCGTTGGCGGCGTCCAGGTCTTGCAGGCGCAAGATATAGCTGCCGTCTTCCTGGCGGGCAATAACCGCCTGGCCGCTTGCATAATGAAGATCGTCAATCCGGCTGAAACTGCCCACGCTCACAACAGAGGGGCCTTTTGAGACATCAGCTTTTCTCGTATCGCCCGCTCCAGCGGCCTCGGCGATAGGATCGCCGGGCTTGGCTGCTTCGGGCACGGCGCTGTCGGGCTTGGCTGCCGCCACCGAGATATTCTGTCCCTCAACCAACGTGGTCTTGATAAAGAGTGGCGATACGGTCCACCACCCGAAGGCGAGAGCGGCCACCAGGACCAGCCCAACAATCGCCGCTAGCGCGGGGCTGCGCTTGATTCGTTTCAACATTACTCAGGCTCCTATCTGTTCTGTAATCGTTTGGATAACTATGTGGGTAAGCCCAGCCGCGTAAAGCGTTTCTATACAGACAGTATGCCGGATTGATATTACGAGAATATTACAAACCATCCAAAGAGATAACAGTAATGCTCCCATAAATTCGGGCCAGAGCTTGTCGTAGAGGGGCTGTGATGGAATGGGCCGACCAGAAGGAGAAGTGACCCATGTCAACCCAGCGAAAGACTAATTCGGCAAAGTTCAAAAGCAAAGTGGCAGTCGAGGCAAGCAGAGGGTTCCTCTACCAGCCGGGTCTGGATTTCACCACCCCTAGTTTGACCCCTTACCACGAATAACCGCCTTGACAAACCCCTGCCTGTTCTATATAATGCAAGTGTTGACGCGGGGTGGAGCAGTGGCAGCTCGTTGGGCTCATAAC
>JBBSIX010000041.1:0-16407 GCA_038231875.1 Chloroflexia bacterium
CAGTCCCAGCGCCTTGCCGGGCTGTAGGTGGACCGATAGGTCGTGCACCACCATGTCGTCCTCGCCGTAGCCGAAAGAGACCTCCTCGAACTGCACCGAGAGGGGGCCTGCCGGGAAGTTTGCCCCCGGCCCGCCGGTTATCTCAACAGGCAGAGCGAAAAGCTCCCGTACCCGCACCAGGCCCGCGCCCGCCTTTTGCAACTCCTTAAGCTGCTCTGTTATCTCCTCAAGAGGGCGACGCAGCATAACGGTGTACTGGAACACCAGGAACACGGTTCCCAGGGTGATCACACCGTTTTGGAACAGGAGAGCGCCCACGCCCAGGGCAGCGATGTCGCCCAGGGTGAAGATGCCCAGGATGAAGCTCCACATGAT
This sequence comes from Chloroflexia bacterium, assembly GCA_038231875.1. GTDB lineage: Bacteria > Chloroflexota > Chloroflexia > QHBQ01 > JADMIH01 > JADMIH01. The sequence continues at coordinate 376 of JBBSIX010000041.1, forward strand.
GCCCTCTACTAGCCAGGCTTTACGCACTTTACGGTACACTTCGCGCATGACCCCGTAGAGGCCGTGCATCACGTGGCCTCCCGCGCCGTTGGCCCTAATGTCGTGCAGGCCCGACAGCCTCTCCTCGATGAAGCCGAACATGGCGGCGTGCGCCTCGCGGTCGGCCTGCATCGAAGGCACGGCGAAGTTGCTCAGGCGGCTCATCACGAGCACGGCCCCAACTGCAAACACGCTCAAGGTCAGGCCGAAACGCCAGTCCTCCCTGAACAGCAGCAACAGCACGCCCAGCATCAGGAGCATATTGCCCAACACTTTTATGACGAACACCGAGAAGAAGTTGGACATGGCGCTTACGTCGCCGTCTACCCTCTCTATCATCTCGCCTGGGGTGTGCGTTTTGTGGAAAGGCATGTCGAGCTTGAGGCAGTGGAGGGCAAGGTCCACACGCAGGCGGTTGGTGGCGTTCCAGCCGACGTTCTCGCCCAGGTAAGTAGCTACCACCGTGAGCGCCTGGCCGGCCAGGGCGATGGAGATAAAGAGTACGCCCGCCCAGGTAAGGGCCTCCATCGGCCCTCCACCCAGGGCGGTGTCTATGAACCCGCGCAGTATCTGCGGGTTCAGCAGTTGCAGCCCGATATTCGCCAGTAGAGTAACCGCCAGCAAAGCTACTCTGGGCGCTTGCGGCCCAAGATACCGGCCAAGTAGCTCGCGGTATTGGCTAAGAGTGATTTTCATCTTGGCTGCTTGGAAGCCTCCTCAACTCCTCCACCGACTTCTCGATGAATCGGGGAACCCAGGCTCTGAGCGTAGGTTGTTGCCAACCCAGCATCCGGTTGATCTGTGCTACGTGCCGAGCCAACATGAACGTCTCTATCAAGCTCTCATGCGCCTCTGAGAGGCGGCGCACACTGCGGTAGCCGGTCAGGAAGGCAGTGTGCAACTGAGGGTAGTCGGGCTGCGACCTAAGCGTGGCCAGGGTGGAGGCTATGTCGAACAGGTAGTAGCCCCAGCCGCACTTGCTGAAGTCCACCGCACGCACTTCGCCTCTGTGGAACAGATAGTTCCCCTTGCACAGGTCTGCATGTATCAGGCCGAATACGCCCCGCCCCTCGCCCAGGGTCTGCATCGCCCGGCCTACCTGCTCCGAAGCGGCCTCGAACAGGACGAGGTCGTCCCGCCCGAAAAGGCGTGTGGCATGGCCGGTTCGATGCGCCGCCTGTCCCGCTCCGAAGAGTCGCTCCCAATCCCACCTGGGACGTTGAAACTCTGCCGGTGGGAGGTAGCTTGCCGAGTAGTTGTGGAGCGCGCCCATGTAGCGGCCAACCTTGTTCAGGGCGGAGGTTCGCGGCCCCATACCCGCAGAGCGTCCCTCCACCCAGCGCAGCAAGACGCACTTGCCTGGGCCGCCTGCCACAAGCGATCTCCCCAGCAGCGAGCCGTTCAGCGTGGGCACAGGCTCCGGCACCGTGAGGCCCGTGTCGCGCAGCAGCGCCGCCAGCCACACCATCTCGGAGTGTATAGCCGCCCCGTTTGCTTCCTCGTTCTGCACCCTGAGCGCGAACCTGCGTCCCGCTATCCTGCCCAGGTAGGGGTGATAAAGCAAGCCGGGCTGTTCGGGCGAATCCGGCACGCTTACCCTGAACAGTAGGCCGTCCGCATCGTTGAGCGCGGTGAGCCTCGCCCCGCCCAGGCCGTACTGGTCGAGCAGGGCTGCCGCCGGCTTCAGGTATTCCTCTGTTTGTCTATAACTTTCCGCCTCTTTCTCTGCTACTCTGTCCAATTGAGTTACCTCACTGCAACGGTTGCCCACGTAGAGATGGGCGTAAAAATCAAAAGGCCCTGGGTGTGTATACCCACGGCCTTTGCAACATGCAGCTTGTGCTAAAGAAACAAAAAAGCCGTGAGCCTTTGGAGAGGAAGCTCACAGCCGGTTTGGTTCTAACTTGGAAAAAAACCTACCTGGAAATGAGCGGACTCCTCCCCTTAACGCCAAGCGTATCGGGTATATTGACGCGGATGATGGTGTAACTTGCCATTTTAGAGACTGCTCCTTAGATAGGGTTCGCCGATGTTGGGCCTAGTATAGCAGGCATGCTGCCGCTTGTCAATAGTTTCGCGGGGCAATTTCCAACCCGAGTTTGAGGGGTCGCGGGATAAGGATCGGGCGAAAGCTCAGGAGGAGCGGGCATGTAGTTGCAAAGAACTCGACCCTCTCGTCAGTGTGGCATGAATCTTGCTTTATACCGGCGTGGGTAGGGCAGACGTGGTGGGTCTGCATGCCTCTTTACGCCTCGAACTATTCGCTGTAGGTGGTTCACATATGGATATTTCCCTCGATATGGGGTTCGAACAGTCTGCAAAGGTTTCCCCCACACTGATCGCCGTCAATCACGTCCTGGCCCTTTCCTCACAGGAGTTGCAGTACCTCATAAAGCAGGAGGCCGAAGAAAACCCGGCTTTTGAGATCGTAGAGAACTCTACCTGTACCATTTGCGGGGAGGTGCTCAAGAATGGGCTTTGCCTGAGTTGCTCTCGCGGCAGCGACGCCGGCCCGCCGGCAAATAGTTCTCAGGACGATTTCGCGTCCGCTTACCGAGAGGACCTGGGCGGCTCTTTTACAAACTACCGGGACGACGAATTCGACCCGGTGTCGCTGGTGGCCTCGGAACCCTCTATGCGCGAGCGGCTGCTGCTGGACATGCGCGCTGTGTTGGAGGCGGACGATCTGTCTATAGCCGATTACCTGCTTGGCAGCCTCGATGATAAAGGTTTTCTGAGTGCAACCATAGTAGCTATTGCCGAGCAGTGCCGTAAGCCGGTCGAGCAGGTAGAGTGGGTACTCAAGTTGTTGCAGCGTCTTGGTCCCCCAGGTATCGGCGCGCAGGACCCCCGCGAGTGCCTGCTGCTGCAATTGGATTCTATGGTACAGGACGGCGAGAATGAGCCGCCACATGTGCGCGCTATCCTTGAGGACTACTTTATCGAGTTGGGCGAGCACAAGTACACTCAAATAGCCCATAAGCTTGGCATCACCCTTGAGGAAGTGGAGGAAGCGCGCGAGTTTATCCGCAGCAACCTTACTCCCTATCCGGTGATTGATGCGGACGAGGACATAGCCACCTGGGGGCGCGTCTCGAAAGCCCAATACGTGTCGCCCGACGTATTGATCAGGGAGGTAGACGGCAAGTTGGAAGTGGAGGTGGCCGAGTCGCACCGCTTTTTTATGCGCCTTAACCCACTCTATAGCCAGATAGCCGGCGATCTACGCAGTAAGCAGTATGCCTACTCGGAAGGCGACAAACGGCACATACAGCAGTACGTATCGCGGACCAAGCTTTTTATCTCCAACATCAAGCAACGACGCGAGACGCTCACCAAGATCTCCAAGGCCCTCGTCGAGTATCAGGAGGATTTTCTGCGGCAGGGCGTGCGCCACCTGCGGCCCCTCACCCGCGCCCAAATAGCCGAGGTGACCGGCCTGCATGAATCAACCGTGAGCCGAGCTACAGCCGGCAAGTACGTGATGCTGCCCAACAGGCAGGTTGTGCCTTTCTCCGATTTTTTCACCGCTTCGTTGAGTGTGAAAGACGTAATCAAGGAGATAATCGAGCAGGAAGGCAAGCCGATGGCCGACCGCGAGATCGTGGTTCGGCTGCGCGAGCGCGGCATTCGTATCGCCCGCCGCACCGTCGCCAAGTACCGCAGCCAACTGCACATCTTGCCCTCGACGCTCAGGTAGAGCGTAGCCGCTTGCCCTCGTAAATCGGCAAAGATTGTTGAGCCACAGCGACGGAGTTGGTAATTTGCATGAACGATGCTCGGCGCGATCTTTTGCTTGCCCAGTACTATGACCTGGAGTACAGGCAGTGCAGGGACGATGTAGACTTTTATTTGCAGTTCGCACACTGGGCTGACCCTGCTTGTAGAGAGCCGGTACTTGAGCTTGGCTGCGGCACGGGGCGGGTGGCGCTTGCGCTCTCACAGGCCGGCTTTTCGGTGACGGCTGTGGACCTCTCGCCGGGGATGCTCCAGGTAAGCATGCAGGCGGCTGAACAGAGCGGCGTGGGGGACAAGTTACGGCTGATGCAAGCCGATATGCGTCTGCCGTCCGGCCTGGACGGTGGTTACGCCCTGGCCCTTTGTGCGCTCAATACCTTCGCCTACTTGCCTACGACTGAGGACCAACTGCAAATGCTGCGCGCGACAAAGGCGCTGCTCAAGAGCGATGGTTGGCTGCTGCTCGACCTGACCCCGCCCCTGCCTGGGCTGCTCGTCCCGAATAACGGCGAACTGCTGCACCAGGGCAGTTTTCGGGACGACACCACAAACTTTATGGTACACAAGTTCGTCAGCGGCACTGTGGACCACGCTGGCCAGATGCACCGTGTCACCATTTTCTATGAAGAAGAAGGGGCAGACGGCCGGCTCTCCCGCGTATCTCAGGGGCTGGACTTGCGGTGGACGGGCCGGTACGAGATGGAACTGCTGCTGCGTATGTCGGGATATAGGTTGGAAAATGTATACGGCGACTACAGCCTGGGCGAGTACATGGAGGGGAGCGAAAGGATGATCTTCGCGGCCCGCCTCGATCAGACGACCGACGCGCACGGTGAGTAAGCCTTAGCCGGGCTAAGAGGGGCCGTCCATAGCCCTGTGCTGCTGGATCAACATCTCCAGGTCGTCAACCGTGATCCGCTCAAGGCCGGCTACCACCTCGTCGGCCCCTGCCGCCTGCAAGGTTTGCAGCGTCTGAGTGGTGGTAACACCCAGGGTGGCCGCACCCGCCCTCCTGCCGGCCTCTATGCCTGCGGGCGCATCTTCGATCACCACCCCGTCCTGGGGAGCTACCCCCAAACGCTCGAACGCCAGCAAGAACACCTGTGGGTCGGGTTTGCCTCGGGTTACGTCGTCGCCCGAAGCTATAGCTTGCATATACTTGCTGAGGCCGGTAACTCTCAGCAGCAGTTCGATATTGAGCATCGGGGCCGATGAGCCGATAGCCTGCCGCCAGCCGTGCCGCGCAAGCTCTTCCGTCAACCGCATCACGCCCGGCAAGGCTCTCAGGTTGGCGGCTGCCTCACGGAAGTCATGCTCTTTGGCATCCGCCATCTCGGCCACCTTTTCCCTATCGGTGATGCCCCACAGCAAGCCGATAATGTCGGTGTTGTGCTTGCCGAAGATACGTCGGAAGTCGCGCTCCGGGCTGTACTCCAAATCAAAGCGGCTTGCCATGCCTGCCCAGGAAAGGTTGTGCGCCTCCGCGCTGTCCACAATCACCCCGTCGAGGTCCCATACTACGGCGCGTTCCTTCTCCACCGGCTTGGTACTCCTTACAAGTTGATAATTTCAGCCTCGGCACGACCGTTTTCCACGCGCAACAGGCCGGCGGTGAGGGGTCTGCCGAAGCGTGGCCTTGCGCCGCCGGCCCCAGGGTTGAGGAAAAGCGTGCCTCCGCTCGACTGCATGACGGGTATATGGCTGTGTCCACAGATAGCTACAGCCGGGTGGGGCGTGGGCAGGCGGTGCAGCCACTCATCGGGCTTGCCGCCAATGTGCGTCATGTAGATAGTTACCCCCTCCAACAGGAGTTGGACTTCTTCCGGCAAATAGGCCGTCGCTCCCGTATCTATGTTGCCCCGCACCGCAAGCACAGGCGCGACTTCTTCCAAAGCCGACATGACCTCTGCGTTCCCCACATCGCCCGCATGCAAGATGCGCTCTACCCGCACTTCTCGAAAGAGCGATAGGAGGCGCGGGTGGAGTGTGCCGTGCGTGTCGGACAAGATGCCGAGTATCACGGCTTGTACTGCTGCCTTCCCAGCAGGCCGAGCAGCACGTCGTAAGGCGGTTGGTTCTCAGGGTGGTACTCGAACCGCTCGCGCTCGAAGTACTGCACTATATAGGTCTTGCCGTCGGTGCCGCACTCCTCGAATTGGTCGGAGAGAGGCAGGCCCACCGTCGCCAGGCCGAGCTTGCGCCAACGTTCCAGGAAGCGGCCCCAGATGCAGTGCCCTGTTTCCTTAAAGCAGGCCGACTCGACGCCTGCCGGCGGCTGTATCGAAGGGAAGCTCCTGTCCTTGACCGCCTCCTTGCCCAGCAAGCCGAGCAGTATCTCCTGGGGTGTGCCCGCGTACTCAGGGTGGTACTCCATGCGGGCGCGCTCGAACCACTGCACGATGTACTGCTTGCCGTTGGTGGGGCTGACCTCGTATCGCTCGCCACTGATGGCGTACCCGAACAGTGCCAGGCCGCCGTTGTTCTGCCAGTAGGGGGCAAACCGCTCCGATGCTCGAAAGCCGGTGGGCGACGAGTTGTCTGTTGCCGCGTCCAGGCTGCCTGGTGAGGTAGCTGTGCTTTCGACCACATACACCGGGTCTTCGCTGATTTGCAGCGTTACCGCTCCGTTCTTCACTGGGGCCGCCACCTTCTCCCCCCGCGAGGTCAGCACCTGGGCGGCGGCTTGCTGAATGGGCAGCGTGATCGTCTCCGGCGCGCCGAGCTTCCAGATAACGCTGATATTCTTACCAGGGGCGGTGAACTTGAAGTGATAGCGGTCGAACTGCGGTTGCCAACGGTTGGGAACCTGGCGCATCAGCAGCCCAGGGCCGGTGTATGTGGCCTCTCTAAGCTGTATCGTCATCGTTCTGTAGGCGACATAGGCGGGCTTTTCGGTCCAGTTGTTACGCATGATCGCCATGTTGCCCCAAAGGTCGCTGCTGTCGTGGTTAAACTTGTCTTTTAGCTGAAAGTAGTCGAACTGAGTGACATTGGGGGCAGCCATCGCCAGCACATTCAGCCTGACGAGCCGCCTGGCCTGCTCTTCCTCGCTCACTCCCAGCGTGCCGCAGGGATTGCAGGTTGAGTAGCCGTCCTCCGTCACCCATATTTCTTTGTTGGGCGCGCCATGCTCCTGGAGCCACTTGTAGCTCATATCGAGGCGATAGGGGAAGTTCTGCACTACAGTGTTGGGGTCGGTGCTTTCCGGCGGGCGGTCGGGCATGTAGGGGTGAATAGAGAGCACATCGAAGTTGAGCTTGCCGCCTGAGGCCGCCACTACCGCATCGAGGAAGGCCATGCCTCCGTTGTGGCGATCATGGATGGAGAGGCCGCCTATCAGCACTGTAGCGTTCGGATCCGCCTGCTTGATGGCCGCATAGCTGCCCGCCAGCATGCGGGCGTACAGGGCAGGGCGGTTGCAGCCGTCGCAGATGAAAGTTATATCTACATCGGGTTCGTTCCAAATCTCCCAGGTGTGTATCCTGCCTTTGTAGTGCTGGGCGGCGGCGGCAACGAAGTCTACAAAGTCCTGCGGGTCACGGGGCACATGCCAGTACCAGTCCGCGACGCCCTGGGGCACTCCCGATGCCCATGAAGGGGTGGTTTGTATGGCGGCGACGACCTTGATGTCGCGCTTCAGCAGTTCGTTGACCCAGGTGTCGAACGCTCCCCAATTGTAGCCGCCTTTTTCATAGGGTTCCAGGTTGGCCCAGGACATCTCTTCGCGGCTCCACTTTACCCCCAGGTCTTCCGCGGCGTTGAGGGCGGCCATCTTCTCGCCTTTATCGCGCTCCTGCCCGGTCACATACAGGTTCATGCCGAAGAACGAGCGCGTGGGTAAAGGAGAGGCGGCTGTTTCTACCGGCGTGGAGGCGGGGCCTGCATACGAAAGCGATAAGGCCAGGAGCAAAAAGAATAGTGCGACACGCAGCCGCAAGGATGTTCTATGGACCAACTGCAAATCTCGATTCTAGACTAGAGGAATGGAAAGAGGCTGTACCCTAAGATTATAGGGGCGTATAGGGAGTATGGTCAAGGGTGTTGGGCCTGGTGATTACCCACATCTCAAGCTATACTGGGCTACTTTGCCGGCGAAAACAGCACATATTACTCAGAATGACAAGCTGTAGTGAGAGTGAGCGTAACCACCAATCGGAGTTGCGCTCGTTGTTCTGCATAAAGATGTGGGTAATCACCAGAGTCGGACGGGTAAGTGTTACACATACTTCGTGCAAAACCCTCTTGATTTTAGAACAGAAGTTCTATATACTGTGCGTACAAACGAGCGCACATACAACTCGGTAGCGTTGATAGTAGAGAGATAGATCAGGCGGGAAGATGGCAAAAGGCGAGGCACACAGGCACAACGACCGGAAGCCGGCGAAGTCCCCAGGGCCGTGGGGCAGGCTCACTGTGCGGGAGTGGGAGGTGCTGCAACTGTTGGCCGAGGGCAAGAGCAACAAAGAGATAGCCCGGCAGCTTGGCTTTACGATCCACGCCGCCAAGTCCCACGTCAGCCACGTGCTCGGCAAATTGGAGGTAGGCAGCCGCACCGAGGCCGCCATCCTTTACGTGAGAAAATCAGAGTCCGGCGCGCAGAACAGGGAGTAAGAACGTAAGGCTCCTAATTCTGTAGCGGGCCGAACTCTACGCTTTGGGCTTCTAGGTTCCTGCGGGCCGGTGAGGATGAACCCCATCGTAGCCGTCGCCGGAGAGGGCGCCCGGATTTTGGGTGAGGCTCGACTCCATAGACTTGCCGGCGGGATAGAAATGGTCAGGGCCGTGAGGTGTGGGGTGGGGCTGATGCTCGATGCTCACTTCGTCGTCGCCCAGAGCGCCCACACCCGCCAGATGCTGGGCTTTCCAATCTATATCAAGGTTACGTGCCATCTCTGTCAGCTTGCCCTGATCGTTGCTTTTGCAAGCATTCGCAAGAAGCTCGCGGTCTTCATCGTCGAGGTCGTAGTTGCCGAGTGTGGCTTCGGGGTCGGAACACACCATATCGCTAAAGCCCGGATCGTCGTGTAAGCGCTGTAAAGCCAGCTTCATTCCTCTATCGCTCATCTCTACATCCTCCTCTACTCGTCGCTCGCTGTTTGGTTCTCAGATGTCGCTTGCTGTGCCGTTGAATACAGCAATAAGAGTGCCGCCCATGAGGGGCAACTATGCTGCACATCGCAGGTGTTCACGCTAGTCGGTGTCTGTAGGCATGGCATCGGTCTTTTCAGCGTCGTGCCAGCTCATGGGGTAACTGGGGTCGTCGTACTGTGCGGCCCACTTGGTCAGCTTGAGGGGGCGGAAAGTATCCACCATCACGGCCAGTTCTTCGGTTTCCTCATGGCCGATGGAGGCTTCGGCGGCCCCTGGGTGGGGGCCATGCGGGATACCGTGTGGGTGGAGGGTGAACGAAGCCACGTCAATGCCCCGGCGGCTCATAAAGTTGCCGTTGACATAGTAGAGCACTTCCTCGCTGTCAATATTCGAGTGATTATAAGGGGCGGGGATGCTCAACGGATGGTAGTCGTACTTGCGGGGCACAAACGAGCAGACCACAAAGTTGTGCGCCTGAAACGTCTGGTGTACGGGAGGCGGCTGGTGAACACGCCCGGTGATCGGCTCAAAGTCGCCTATGTTGAAGATGTACGGGTAGAGATAGCCGTCCCAGCCTACCACATCGAAGGGGTGGTGCTCGTAGTAGTAGGTTGTGAGGATATCGTTGGCCTTGACCAGCACCTTGAAAGGCCGGTTTTGCCCCGCATCCAGGCCCTCCTCCTCGCCCGTGACGGTGATCAGTTCTTCGGGCACACGGATGTCGCGCTCGCAGTAGGGCGAGTGCTCCAACAGTTGGCCGAACTCGTTGCGGTATCGCTTGGGCGGCTCGATATTCTTCCCCTCGACGACCAGCCAGCGTTGGGGCTTGTCCTCGTCGGCGACAATGCGATAGGTAGTGCCGTGCGGCAAGAGCACATAGTCGCCCTCGCGATAGGGGAGAGTGCCGAAGACCGTTTCAAAGCGACCCGTGCCCTCGTGGATGAAGTAGAGTTCGTCGGCTTGGCCGTTCTTATAAAAGTAGTCCATCTTCTCGTTGGGCAGCACGATACCGAGGCGGCAATCGTTGTTGAACATCAGCACGCGGCGCCCTGAGATAGGGTCGCCCACCGGCTCGGCGGCCTTTGTGCGGGTGTGGACGTGGCGCTGCACCGGCAGGTTCCACTCCTCCAACGGCTCGGTTTCGCACGGCTCGATGCCCACCACCCTGACCGGCTGGTGGTGGTGATACAGCAGCGAGGAACTGCCCGAAAAGCCTTCAGTGCCGAAAAGCTCCTCTGTGTAGAGCTTGTTGTCAGGGCGGCGGTGCTGAGTGTGGCGTTTGTGAGGGATGTTGCCTAGTTTGTGGTAAAAGGGCATCGTTGGCCTCCTTTTGTGCTTGCGGACCTCTTTCCCCAATAGTATAAGCTGTAAGCAGCCTGCAAGCAAAATAGCGGCGAGGGTAAGGGGTCAGTGTTGGGGGTGAGGAAACCGTACACAGTCCAGCCAAGCAATTCAGCCCCTACAATTCATTGGGCTATCCCAAGTCCGAACACTAATGGAGCACTACAGCGTGCATACCCCCGCAGGCAGAGAAATCCTCAAACCTTCGTCGTATCTTCGTGTTTAGCGTCGTCCGCGTATAGCACATGCGTATGGGGGTTGCATCACCGGCTCTCGCCTGAGTTGGGGCTAATCATCAGGCCGGACTCGTCTACTGCCTCGAAGTCGGAGCCTTGCAGGTCGTCCATCGCGTGCAGCAGGTCGTTGTCCCAGCGCGGGTCGGGCGCGCCGCTTATGTACCAGGGGCTGCCGTTGTCGGCCAATATCATGCCATAGTCTTTGAGAGCCTGTAGTATCACCCTAACAGGCTGCGGGTAGCCCGACAGGTCCACGCCGGCTTTGAGGCGCACACGCAGGCCCATAGGCGGCAGGTTGGGGTCGGCGGAGGAGCCGGACTGATGGCGGGCGGGCCACAAGTAAGCCGTCTGGGTGCGGGGGGCGGTAAAGCGGATGGCATGTCTTACAACACCGGAGGCTACTTCATCATACCGGACGAGGCCGGGGTAAATAGGCAAGCCGGCTGCATCGGCGGAGGTCCAACCGGCGGGGCGCAAAGCGTTGGAGGTGAGCGACCATGCGGCCCCGCTCGCGCAATCCCAGGAGCCGTCGGCGTTTGGGTACGCACTGAACATCTCGTACAACATGCACGTGCCGCTATCTACTACAAGCACATGGCGGTCGCCGGTTGAGTTCGGCCCTCCCTCGATGGGCGCATTGGTGGGAACCGGGTAGGGGCCGGGATCGCTCTCATAGCCGTAGGCGGTGAAGCGGATGGGCACAAGCGGTTGACCTGCCGGTACGACCACGAAGGGAATGCCGATTGGCTCGCCCTGCCACAGCCCTGAGCCGAAGTCGGCATGGACATGGCTGGTCAGGCCGATAGAGGCGATATAGTTAGCCGACAGCGCATGGGTGGGCAGCGCGGCGATGTTCTTGTTCCAGATGTTGTTCGCCGGGAAGATCGGGCAAGGCCCGCCTGCCGTTCCGGTAGCGGTGGGCGTAGGAGTGCGTACCGCGTTGGTCGGGGTGGCGGTAGGAGGCGTGCCGGTGATGGTGGGCGTCGGCGTGCGCCGGCGGGCGATGCTGACCATCTTGCAGGTTTGGGCGCGGGTGGCGCCGCCGGCAGGCCGGAAGTAGAGGCCGGGGCAAGGCTCGGCCCCATCGGGCGCACCCCCACACTGATAGCCGCCGATAACGCCCTCGATTGCCACCCGCTCTACGTAGCCGAAGAATGGGCTGCCGGGCGGCACGTCGTTGAAGGTGGGCACCTCGGGTTGAAGGGCGCTCCAGCGCCGGGCGTTCACGATCATCTTGGCTAGCTGCCCCCGGCTGACGGGGCCGCCTGAGCGGAAGTAGGGCCGATTTTGAGTGTCGCACGGCTCGTCTGGTGCGCCGCACGGATAGCCCGAGGCCAGGCCGTTTGCCGCGCCTATCTCTATCCACGTGAAGAAGGTGTGGGTGGGCGGCACGTCGGCGAAAGTGGGTTGTAACGGTGTTGGGGCTGAGAGTTCGCCGGCGAGCGCCAATATTTTCATCGCCTGCCCGCGTGAAACCGGGCTGCCCGGCCTAAACGAGCCGTCGCCGTAGCCCGACACCGCGCCTATATCCGATAGGTCCATCACGTAGGGGTAGAACCAGTCGCCTGGGCAAACATCAGAGTAGCGCTCGCCCGTGCAACTGGAGACAGGCATGCTTGCGGAGGCTCTCTGGCCGGTGGCGAGCAGGGCAATAAAGGCAAGGGCCGTTGTCAGTAGGGTTGCGGCGAGTATGGAGCGGCGGGCGCTGGGGCTGGTCATGAGCGGTTTCCTGTGTGTGGGCTGGAGATGAGGCCGATACTCCAATTGTAGCCCGCAGCACACAGGTGGTCAATGAGTAGATGGTCCCCTGTGGGTACTATGCCGTGCGTGCTCGCCCCTCATGCCTCAATCGCTCATTACCATCGCCTGCCTTGCCTTTTCGGCTTTAGCTGCCTCGTAAAGGCGCTTGCCTTCTTCCATACGCCTCTGTTCTTCGGGCGTTTCGGCGAGCAGGGGCGGCACAGGTACGGGGCGGCCATCGTCGTCGAGGGCCACGAAGGTAAGCACGCACGAACTTGTGTGTACCTCCCTGCCGGTGGCCGGATTCTCGGCCTTGACATTGGCGCGCACCAGCATCGAAGTACTGCCCACGTACTCTACTTGCGAGGTGATTGTCACAAGGTCGCCTATATACACCGGCTCAAGGAAGCTCATATGGTCAAGAGCCACCGTGACCACCTGCCGCCCGCAGTGCCGCATAGCAGCGACGGCAGCCGCGATGTCCACCATCTTCATGATGGAGCCGCCATGTACATTGCCCATCGGGTTGGCGTCGTTGGGCAGCATTACCTGGCTGAGATAGCTTTTGGACGCGCACATGGGGCGCGGCTCAAGGGGCGCCGGCTCCCCAAAATCGCGCCTACGAAAGGCTTGTGTAGCCATATATCCTCCTTTTGTGAGACACCTACAGCCTCACGATCGTCACGCCCTCGCCGCCTTGCTCGATGGGGGCGGTTTCCAACTCCTTGACGATAGGCTGCTTTTGTAGATATTCCCGCAGCGCCTTGCGGAGCGCGCCGGTGCCCTTGCCGTGTATGATGCGGATGAAGGGCATACCGACCAGCGCTGCGTCGTTCAAGCGGCGGTCTATGTCCTCTATTGCCTCCTCGGCCCTCATGCCCCGATAGTCATACTCGATGTGGGGCGCTTCGGCGGGCATGGCCGGCATCGCCATGCGGCTCACGGCGGCTGAGGCGGCTTCCCTGGCGGCCCCGGCAGCGCGGGCTGTGCGCCTAAGGGTGAGGGTGGCGGCGGGCACGCGCATTTTGAAGGCCCCCACCTGCACCTCCACCTGGCCGCTATTGTCGGGCGATGCGAGCACCTCGCCCTCCGTGTTCAAGCTCGGCACCAGCACAATGTCGCCGGGGCCAAACAGGTGTGCATGCCGGCTATTCTCCGGGGCAACTCGCTGCGTGCGCTTGCGCGCTCGCCTTTGAGACTCGGCTTGGCTCTTAAGCTTGCGCTCCATCTCCTCGGTGTTGGCCTGCGCCTCCTGCACCCACTGTCGGGTGAGCGTCTCATCCGACGTGGCATGCAGCCCGGCTTCCACGCGGGCGCGCAATTGGCGCAGTTCGGCCCTCAATGTTTGAAGCTCGTCTTCCAGCGCCGCACGACCTTCCTCGGCTGCTCTGGCCTTAAGCTCGTCGGCTTCGGCCAGGCGGCGGTCCAACTCATGACGCTTGCGGTCCAGTTCGCGGCGGGCCTCCTCTGCTGTGCCCAGTTCGCTCTGAGCCGCCTCGCGTTGGCTCCTGATATCCTCGATCAGGTCTTCCACGCGCTGGGCTTCGGGGTCTATGTAGCGCCTGGCGCGGTTGATGACGGTATGGCTGAGGCCCAGGCGATTCGCGATGGCGAAGGCGTTGCTGCGCCCCGGCACGCCTATCATCAGGCGGTAGGTGGGCGAGAGCGTCTCGATGTCGAACTCCACCGAGGCGTTCTCCACGCCCTTTGTGGAGAAGGCGAACGCCTTTAGCTCCGAATAGTGGGTGGTGCATACCGCCTGCGTCCCCACCTCCAGCAGGCCCGATATGATGGAACGGGCCAGCGCCGAGCCTTCCTGCGGGTCGGTGCCCGCGCCCAGTTCGTCCAGCAGCACCAGGCTGTCGCGGTCGGCCCGCTTGAGTATGCCCACGATGTTTGACATGTGCGACGAAAAGGTGCTCAGGCTCTGTTCGATGCTCTGCTCGTCGCCTATGTCGGCGAACACGTTGTTGAAAACCACAGCCCGCGAGGGGCCCTCTGCGGGAATGTGCATGCCGGCTTGCGCCATGAGGGTGAGCAAGCCCACCGTCTTGAGGGCCACCGTCTTGCCGCCGGTGTTCGGCCCGGTGATCACCAGGATGCGGAACCTGTCGCCAAGCTCGATTGTGATCGGCACCACCCTGCCTGTAAGGAGAGGGTGGCGAGCGTTCTTGAAGCGCAACCCGCGTGCGGCGCTCTGAGCGGGGTCCGGTTGGCTGTTGGAGGGCTTTGCGCCCGGCGTTTTGGGCCTGGAGCCTGGTACAAGCTCCGGTTCGACGGCATCGATGGCGATACTGTAGCGGGCCTTCGCCAGGGCCAGGTCTATGTCGGCCAATACCTCCACGTTTGTGCGGATAGCATCGCCTTGCGCGCCTATGAGTGCGCCCAGAGCGCGCAAGATGCGCTCTATTTCCTGGGTCTCCTCCAGTTGCAGTTGCCGCCACTCGTTGCCCAGGTCCACCATCGCCAACGGCTCGACGAAAAGGGTAGCCCCACTGGAAGACTGGTCGTGGACGATGCCTTTGAGCAGCCCCTGGAAGTCGCGCTTCACCGGCACTACGTAGCGCCCGTTGCGTAGGGTGATGATAGGCTCCTGGAGGGCGCGGCCGGCAGCCTCGGATGAGATGAGTTGTTGCAGGCGAGACATAAGCCGGTTGTGCGCCGCCCGGATGCCCACTCTGAGCTTGCCAAGCTCAGGCGAAGCCGAATCGAGCACCGCGCCGTCGTCGCTGATGCACCGGCCTATCTCATCTTCCAACTTGGGCAGCAAGGTGAGGCCGCCGGCGATAAAGGCAAGGGTATCCAGCCCGCCTTGCTGGTCGGCTGTGCGAATAATGAGGCCGTGCAGCAGCCGGCAGGCACGTAGGGTATCCTGCACGGTGAGAATGTCGGTAGGGTCGAGCAGCGAGCCGAGTTCGGCCCGCCGGGTCAACTCCCGCACGTCTCGCGCTCCACCCAACGTCACATCGGGGCGCAGGGAGAGTAGGCGCACCGCCTCGGTGGTGATGCGCTGGTTGCGCCGCACCTGGGCAATGTCGGTGAGAGGCAGCAGCGCATTAGCCGCCTCCCGGCCTGCGCCGAAGGATGTGTAGGTGGCGAGCCTCTCGCGCACTTTGTTGAACTCCAGGGTGTTGAGCGTTTTTGCGTCCAATGTGTTTCCTTATCTTTCTAGATGCCGATTGTAATTATACCATTCGTGGCCGGGGATGATAGGGCCTACAGATGTAGAAGGGCAACCTGAGGCTTTTGCTTTTCCTTGTCATAACAAAGAGGGCGCGGTTTCGTTGAATAAAGTACGAAGGTTGCTTATACTATCAGCTACGCTATTGTTACCGTCCATCTTTACCGGCGACCTGTGTGTTTGCTTTTACGAGTACCGAAACTTTCCTGGAGATACCGCCTGAAGATGCGTACCGAACAGTTGTTGGAGCAGTGCTTACTGGCTCTCTCTAATGGGCAAGAGCTTCCTATGGAGGTTGCCCGCTATCTTGCCCGCCACCCTGAGCAGCGCGCCGAGGTGGAGGACCTGCTCTTTATCGGCCAGCGCATGTCTCGGCTGCCTGCCGTCTCAATGTCCGATGAGGCGCGCACCGGCATGCAGCAACGCCTGGCGAGCCGCCTTGGGGTGGACCCTGCGGCCTTTACGGCCCCTCAGGCTCAGGCGGACATGGAGGGCGGCGGCGAACAGATGCTTCCCTACAGCAGCAGCGCGGGCAGGAAGAAGTTGCGGGTAGGGCGGTTGGGGTTGGCGTGGTTGCGTTACGGTAGCGCAGAGCCGCCCAGGGACACCATATCCGAGGCCCGTATCCGCGAATTGTTCCGCGACCTTACCCCCGACGACATACGC
>JBBSIX010000042.1:0-16367 GCA_038231875.1 Chloroflexia bacterium
CCGCCTTTGTGAGGTTTATCTCGCGGTCTATGTCGCTGTTGTAGATATACTCGCCGTTCACGCGGGCCACCGCATCCGACGGCACGCTAAAGTTGGGATTGGAGACAAAGGCATACAGGATGCCGGCGGCCAGTACAAGCGCGCCTATCGCCAACAGCCTCACGTTGCGCCGGCGGACCCTGGCTTTGGCAGCCGCACGCGCCGGAGAGAGGGTGGGAGCCGCAGGGGCGGTTCGTGCGGCAACGCCCGCATCGTGGGCGCGGCCTGAAGTCTTGATTTCGACCTCGAAACCGGCGTCTGAATGCGAAGCAGCACCGGGGCTGGGCGTGTCTACTTTAGCCATTGGAGGCAGCCAATCTAGAAGTTGATCCAGGTGGTGTTGGGGGCCAGGATAGTCAGCGAGTTGGTGAATATCAGCGCGCCCATCAGGATAAGCAGCACGCCGCTTACCAGCGACACGATATTCACCTGGTCAACGACCTTCCAGCCGCCCAACTTGAACGAAAAGCTGCGCCGGGTGAGCCGCTTGAGGGCGGTTGAAATCCGGCCCATCGCCAGCGCCGTCGCGATGAACGGGATGCCAAGCCCTACCGAGTAGGCCACAAACGGCAGGAAAGCGTCCGCCTGGTTGCCGTTGAGGGCCAATGTGAAGATCAGGCCCAGGGTGGGGCCGATGCAGGGCGTCCAGCCGACGCCGAAGCCCAGGCCGATCAGGAACGAGCGTAAATAGCCCAGTTTGGCCGTCGGGCGCACGTCGAGGCGGCGAGTGTAGTCGAGGAACTGTATACGTATCAGCCCGACCATGTGCAGGCCGAAGATCACCAGCATACCGCCCGCCACGTACTGTATCTCGCGCCGGTGCTCGGCCAACAGGCTGCTGAGTGCGCCGGCGAGGTTGCCTATCAAGGCGAACACCAGCGTAAAGCCAAGCACGAACAGCAGGGCGTTTGCCAGCACTATCCACCGAGCGGTCGTCTGCGACATAGTGGCCTCGCCCGACATGGCGGTGCCCCGCGCCACCGGCACGGCAGCCCCTCCCAGATAACCTATATAGGCAGGCACCAGAGGCAGCACGCAAGGCGACAAGAAAGATAACAGCCCTGCAAGAAAGGCTACGTAAAGAGCAGGCGATTCCATCTATAAAACTCCCCTTAAACTTAGAAATATATCTCGAAAGTTGTTCTTTGCCGGCTACTTTGAACCCTGCACGTTCAACTCGACGCCGGGCGCCCGGTACTCTCTCCTCGACTGGCGGTAAATCTCCATCTGCGCCTCGGACTCCTGGATGGTGCTGTCCATGCGGGGGAAGGCGAACCACACCGCGCCGAAGGCCGCCAGACCTCCCGTGATTACCCGCAGCCACCAGTTGAGCGATAACACCTGCGACCCCATCATAAAGTCGTTAAAAGTGGCGTTCATGCTCATGTCGAGCATCGTATCGCGCAAGCCGAACATGTGGGAAAAGCCGTCGAGGGCCATCGGCAGGAGCATCGGCACAAACAGCCACCACCGCAGGGGCCTTCTCAGCCATTGCAGCGCCGCTATGTTGCGGTCGCGGGCCAGAGCGTACAGGCTGCCGAACAGGAGCATGCCGGAGTAGATGGCCGTGTTGCGGTAGCAAAAGGCCACCTGGTAGCCGAAGATGTTGCCTGCGCGCTCCGGCAGTTGGTGGCAGGTGAGAGCGTAGGCGGTATAGATCGGGTTGGCGATATCCCACCAGCCGAGCGCGGCAAAGACCGGGGCCAACCAGGGCAGACCCACGAAAATTGCCACCGCTATCAGCGCCAATCGCAGCCAGTGCCTGCCTACCCACCGCGCCGCCCGGTCAATCGCCGACTCTTTGTAGGCGGGCAGCACGCTCGCACTGGGCCGCTCCTCACGCCGCACCACTTCCAGGTAGGCGCGCAGCTCCGGCTCCATGATCGGCGAGACAAGCCTGCCGTACCTGCCGTCCTGGGCCATCACCACAGGGATGTCATTGTGCAGCCGGTCATACAGCGCCATGTCGTCTAAGATATTCACCTCGTCCACCTGGAGGTTGTACTGCGGCGTCAAGCGGTCGAGGAGCGTCAAAACGTCCTCGCACAGGTGGCATCCCGGCTTGGTGTATACGGTTACTTGCATATTGAGCGCCAAAAAGAGGCCCGGCAACAACTTGCATGAGGCAAGGGTCACACGCGGATAGGGGTTTGGGACCTTGTATACAATTATACGTGCGGCAGGGGAGGGGTGTCAATCCAGAAGCGCACGACGGCCAATACTTTCGCGGTGCGGGGCACATCCTCCGGTTCTGCGTGACAAGCCCCTCAACCCGCATGAGCCCATGTCATGGCACGGCTCATGCACCAAATGGCGTGTTGCGCCGCGCGTGACCTATATGGAGCGATAGTTATGTCATGCAAGCTGTTTGCATAGCACAAGGAGAAGTTCACCATGAAGGTAAGAGATATAATGACCGACAACCCCGACACGGTTGCCCCTGGCACTACGATAGGCGATGTGGCCGTGATGATGCGCGACCTCGATGTGGGTATTATCCCGGTGGTCAACGAGGGAGATTTGATGGGTGTGATCACTGACCGCGACATCACGATCCGTGTGACCGCCGCCGGCCTCGGCCCTTATGATGCCACTGTGCAGAACTTTATCTCGCCCAACGCCGTAACGGTGTCGCCCGATGACGACATAGAGGAGGCCCGCAAGCTGATGTCCGAGCACCAGATACGCCGCCTGCTCGTCACCGAGGGCAGTAAGTTGGTGGGTATCCTCTCACTGGGCGACCTCGCCACTAGAGACAGCACCGAGGACAAGGAGACGGGTCAGGTGTTGGAGGAGATTTCGGAACCGACCGAGTTGTAAAACGCAGCACGGGAAGTGCGCTATTTCCCCCAGTTAAGGCCGGAGGCTGCGTCCACGTCGGCTTTATCGGTCAGTAGCTGTAGGTTGCTCAGGGCCGGCTCGCCGCTATTCGTGACGCTGAAGTTGCCTGCGCGCAAGTCAAACGAGCCGTCATGCAGAGAGATATAAGCCAACCGGCTGCCGTCGGGCGACCAGGCGGGCGTGCGTGAAGCTCCGTCGCCGGTGAGCTTGACGGGGGTAGGTAGGGCGCCGTCCCACTTTTCGGGGTCGGACGGCACGACATAGATGTTGTTGGCTGCCCCGTCGCGCATCGTAAAGGCGATCCACTCGCCGTCGGGCGACCAGGCGGGGTCATACGCGCCGTCTTTGGCCTCGGTGATGGCCGTCCACTTGCCCGACGATAGGTTCAGCACCCAAATCTGGCCCAGGCCGCCTTTGGTGCCCACGTAGTTCGCCACGGCTATCTTCCCGGCGTCCGGCGACCAACTGGGGCTTTCCACCGCCTGTGCGCTGTGGTCCAGGCTGCTGACGCGACGCTCGTTGGAGCCGTTGGGGTTCATCAAAAAGAGGCCGGGGTACTCGATGCCGATGTCGGTGGTGTAGGCGAGGCTGTCGCCGTCGGGCGACCAGGCCGGGAAGAGCGCCCACAGAGCCAGGTTGGCATAGCCGTTACGCCCGTTGGGGTCCACTTTGCCCACTTCCACAGGCGGCTTGTGGCTGGTAATGGCCGTTGTCTTTGTTGGGTTGGCGACCTCAAGCTTGTACAGGTCCGAGTAGCCTTCGTCGAAGCGGGTGTACACTATCTGGGAGCCGTTGGGGGAAAAAGCCGGCATAGCGTCGCGCTTGTCTTGCTTGTCCTGCGGCCCTTTGGTCAGTTGGCGTTGCTCGCCGCCGCTGTACAGCCAGAGCGCGCCCCCACGAGCGTAGGCCAGTTTGCCGCCCACCTCCGGGCCTGCCCCCACACTGGCGGGGAGGGTAGCGCCGCCGCGCTGCACGGTAGCCAACATCGTCGCGCCCAGTAATAATAGTGCCAGTACAACAGTGATCTTCTTCATCGCGCATGCTCGTCAGTTTGCATACCGTAAATCATCCTAAATCGGCCCCGCGCAAGCGCAGCCAAACTCGGTAGGCCAGGGGATTGTACACATAATCGTAAGCGCCGGGATACTCGACCTCTCTGCCGCCGAAACCTTTCTTGAACCAGTATACACCACGCAAGCCTGAGCGTGCATTTACCGGCAGAGAGGCTTCCCCCGCGCCGCCGGTGCCGGCGTCATCCTCGGATGGAGCATCGGGGATGCCCCAGAAGTCGTACACGGTGCAGCCCACCTCGCGCGCCCACTGTATTGCCCTCCACTGGATAAGATAGGTGGGCATGTGCTCTCGTCCCCGGTTGGCCGACGCGCCGTACATGTAGACCGCCTCGCGCCCGAACCGCAGCGCCAGTAGCCCGGCGATAGGGCCGGCGGCCTGCTCCTGAGCGTCGGGGTGTTCGGCAAGGAGCAACAGCGCGCTGTTGTTTCCACCCGGCCCGAACATTTGCCACATCCGCTCGTAGTAAGGGAAGGTGTGTATGCCGAACTCGTCTCGCTCGCCGGTCGTCTCCAGCAAATTGTAGAACGCCCGAAGGTCATCATAGGTTTCGGCACGGCGCACCTGCACACCCCGACGCTCCGCTAGCCGCAGGTTGTACCTTGTCTTGGACTTCATCGCCCCAAGCAACGCAGTATCGTCCTTGCTCAGGTCCAGCACGATGGTGCGGGCGGGTTGTAAGCGTCCTGCATGGCGAAAGCCGAGCGCCGCCATACTGCGGTCCACATCGGCTTTGCATACCTGCTCGCCTAGTTCGATGTTCGGCTCGACTTTGAGGAAGATAGCGCCCCGCCGCTTCGCTGCCCTGTGTATCCCCGCCCACAAAGCCTGCATCTCGCCTGCGGCTCCATCTCCTGCGATGAAAACGGGGCCGCGTGGTATGTATGCCGCCGATACGGGGAGAGGCATTCGGGGAACCGATTTGAACAGCACCTGCGCGGCCACCACAGGTCGGGCGCCTTGACCGTTTGCAGGCCTGGTTTCGCGCAAGACCGCCCGCAGCGGCGACCAGCCCGCGCCCCGCTTGAACTCGCCCCACTGCCACGACTGCAACAGGCTCGCGTCATTCGAGCGCAAAACAGCATCCCAGTCGCCGGCTCCGGCAGGGGGAACCAGGCTGTAGCTCTGCGGAGCTGCCGGCTCCGGCTCTTTGTAGCCTAGCATAAGGTGGTAGGACCTTTGTGAATGTTGATCACGGCGGACTCAGGGCCGGTTCAAAGTACCCTGCATTAGGGCCTGTCCGCGCCGTTTCCGCCAAAGCGCTCATGCCGGGGCAACGGTATCGAGTGAGTGTCGCCGCAGGCTTCGGCATCGGGCAGCATGAACTCGTTGTGAGTGGCGAAGTTGTAGCCGGTGGCCTGCGAGTCGTCCGCCCCCTCTGCCGAGCGCTCATCGCTCGCCAGGCGGTGCTGCGCGACGCCAGGCCCGGCCCCGGACCAGTCGCCGAGGTCGTTCGGCCGGCGCACATTGCGCTCCTTCTCTCCGGAGAGCCGTTCGCCCTGCCGGGTGTAGCCCGCGCTGATGCTGTAGGCGCTGTAGGAGTACACACCTCGCGCATCGCTCCCCCCTCCTTGTACGCTCCTGATCTGTACGTTGGAGGGAATGTTGCGGAAGATGCCGGGCAGAGTGCTGATTTCGGTGAAAATGTCGGCCATATCTATCAGTTCGTTGGAGGTGCTGATGCCGAAGCCGATCACCTCGCAGCGCACACCTTTCATCTGCACTGCCTCGATCAGCCGCACGAAGTCGCCGTCGCCGCTGACTATCACCACCACATCGAGGTTCTCGGACAGCAGCATGATGTCTACCGCCATTTCGATGTCCAGGTTGGCCTTGATGCGCCCGCCTTCGTACTTGTGGATGTCTTTGCAGATTACTTTGTAACCGTTGGCGCGCAGGAAATCTATGAACTTGCGCTGGTTGGGGTTTTCGGGGTCAACGCCGGTGTAGGCACAGGCGCGTATCAGGTCCCGCCCGGCGACGGCGTGTTCCATCAGGCGACAGTAGTTCACCTCGACCCCGGCAGACTTTGCCGAGTAGAAAAGATTGGACACGTCTACAAAGACGCCTACATTATGCGACATTTACTATCTCCGTTCTATCTTGTGTATGCAAAATACTGACGCTTGCAAGAGCGTGGTGCTTTATATCCTATATTATACCTTAAAATCATTTGTCTACAAGACGACTCTAACTTGTGATTACCCACATCTCAAGCTACGTATGCTGTCGTGTTAGGAATACAACAGCTACTATAGTTTGTCATTCCGAACGCAGTGAGGAATCAGTGCGCCGGTATGACAGTTGGGACAAAAAGTGCAGTGCCTTGCACAGAAAGAAAGGTACTCTGCCGCTAACTACCATGCTCCACCTACTGATTCCGAACGTAGTGAGGAATCAGTAGGTGTAATATGTGCTGTTTTTGCCGGCAAGGTGGCCTAACATGGCTTGAGATGTGGGTAATCACCAGGTTCTTACGGTTGCCTACCCCTTGCCTTTATGCTATATTTAGCCTATATCCAGCCGCGCCCACATCCCCTTGCCACACGCATGTAGGGTGCAGATAAGGCTCCCAAACTATGCCTACAGAACCTCACCCTACCCAACCCGACAGCCTTGAAACCGCAGGGCAGCCCTTTTTGGTCAACGGCGTTGATGCCGATGAGGAAACCCCAACGGCTGGGGACCCCCAAATCTTCCCCGATGCACCCGACGCGACGGACACACCGGACGCTGCCCCCCCTCTTTCCGAACTCCAACCCTCAGCTTCGGAGGGGCCAAGCACTTCCCCCCTATCTCCCGATGCCGGCCCCTCCAACGGAGTAAGCACCACGCCCCTCCCCGGCCTGGGCGGGCCGCCTTCTCCACCGCTTGAGGTAGGAACCATGTTGGGCGGGCGCTATGAGGTGGTGCTTTTTATCGGCAGCTTACGCAGCACCAACATCTATCGGGTGCTCGACCAGGAAGGCTACCACCGATGCTGGGCTTGCGGCTCGACCCATTCGGCTCCGGGGGATGTTTACTGTGTGGAGTGCGGCGCCCAGCTTACGGGCCGCTACTATCGCGCTCAGGAGTTCAGCGTAGGGACGGAGGCCGGCGCAACCGACGACGAGCTACACACCACAGGCGACATGGAAGGCGCTTTGCAAAGCGGCGCAATCGAGGGTGATTTGCAGCCCGAAGCAGTTGGAGAGCCGCCAGGCGACGCGTTTCTCCCCGACCTGGCGGTTCCTCTGCCCTTTCCTATTCTCACCAACGAAGTGCCGGGCGTCGTGCCGACGGTTGGGGTGGTTATGAACGCCGAATCGGGGCGCGCCTATGTTGTTTGGGAGGAGGTCTACGGTCGCACGCTGTCGTCCTGGCTGCCGGACGCTGGGGGCGATGTTTTCTCCACCGCCCAGGTGGGCCAGTCAGGCCAGCTTTCCATTGAAGAACCCGGAGAGGAGCAGAGCCTGGCGTGGATGGCCCAGGCCGCCGAACTGCTTGCCCGCCTCCACGCCAGGGGAATCGTAGGGTGCAACATGGAACTGGGCAACCTGCTGGTGCAACCCGGCGACCGCCTGCTGCTCCTCGACCCTTCCAGCTGCCGGATAGAAGACGGAGAAGATGCGGGCGTCTACCGACTCCAGACCTCCGATGTACGCGCCCTTGCCGCTGAACTGGAGCTTTGGTACATGGCCGTTCGCAAAGACACCGGCGCGCTGCAAAGCACGGCCTCGGAAACCGAGAGCGAGAGCGGCAAAATGGTGGTCGCCAGCGAGGTGACGGGGCCTCTAGCCAATATCTTGAACCCGGCTGTGGCGCTGGCAAGGGCGCGCGGAGGCTCCATGATCACCGCTCAGACTTTTGCTAAGGTGCTGCGCGAGATTTACGAGGCTAGCCGCCCCTTGCGTAACATCCTGCTGTGGAGCGGGCGCGCCTCCGACGTGGGTAGGGTGCGCCAGATCAACGAGGATAGCTTGCTTGCCCTGGAAACAACCGTTTTTGAGCACGAAGGGGGCCTGCCGGTCGGCCTGTACGTGGTAGCCGACGGCATGGGAGGGCATCAAAGCGGCGAGGTGGCCTCCTCCATCGCCGCGCGCACCATCGGGGCGGTGGTCAATTCGTCGCTGATCGGCCCCCTCCTGGCGGGCGACCCTGTGGCTTGCGACCCTAATACTTGCACAAACCTGCTGCGGCAGGCGGTGATGGAAGCCAATCGGCGTATCTCCGAACTGGCCCGCGAGCGACACTCTGACCTTGGCACAACCGCAGTGGCGGTGTTGGTCGTGGGCAATCAAGTGTCTGTAGCCAACGTGGGCGACAGCCGCGCCTACAGCCGGCAGGAAGGCCGTCTGACGCCCATCACGCGAGACCACTCGCTGGTAGCCCAACTGGTGGCGGCGGGGCAGATCAAGCCCGACGATATTTACACCCACCCACGCCGCAACGAGATTTACCGCGCCCTGGGCGAAGCTCGCCTGGCCGACGGCGATGTAGACGTGTTCACCCTCCGCTTGCAGCCGGGTGATGGCCTGTTGGTCTGCTCCGATGGCCTGTGGGACTTTGTGCGCGATCCCACTATCGCCCACACTATCGCCGAAAACCCCAACCCCCAGGCGGTGTGCGACGCCCTGATAGACCTTGCGAACCAGGCCGGCGGCGAAGACAACATCAGTGTTATCTTTGTGAAAGTCGTCCCCACGAAACGCGAAACATAACTGCTGCGTAGTGAGAAGAGGCGAGAACGCAAGCTCTCGAACACACAAAAACCTTAGCCGCGAATCATCAGAAGGTTACATCTTATGCCCACACAACTATCCCTTGCCGCCACCTGGAACTACGATCCTCTTCCCGCCCTCGAGCAAACCAGCCTGGCCTATGTGCTGGTTGATATTGCCGAGGAGGAAGCAGCCGAAGCCGGCAACTCGACGCCTCGCGTCCAGGCCTCGGAGCTAAACCTCAGTCTTGTGCTCGACACCTCCGGTTCGATGGCAGGGGCCAAGTTGCACAACCTCAAGGAAGCTGTGGGCTGGGTGATTGACCACCTGAGCAGCCAAGACATCCTCGCCATCACCCTGTTTGATGACGAAGTTCACCCGCTTGTGCCCAACACACCAGTGCAAAGCCGCGAAGACCTCCACGCGAAGATAGATGCCATACGCGAGGCGGGGGGCACTGCCATGAGCAAGGGGCTGCTGGTGGGGCTGGACGAGGCGATGAAGGGCCGGCGGGATGGGGCTGTATCTCGCATCGTAGTACTTACTGATGGGCAGACCTGGGGCGATGCGGACCGCTGCCGGCAGTTGGCAGACCAGGCGGGCGCGGCCGGCGTGCCGATCACCGCGCTGGGGGTGGGGGCCGACGAAGATTGGAGCATCGAATTGCTGGATGCGTTGGCCTCCGAGAGCGGGGGCTACTCCGGCTACATAGCCAGGCCGGAGGAGATCGCCGGGGCTTTCGAGGAGACCCTACGCCTGATGCAGGCCACTACTTTCAAGAACCTGCGCCTTACCTTCAACCCCGCCGGCGGCGTGGCGGCCCGCACGATCTACAGGGTAGCGCCTGTTATCTCCCGGCTGTGGCCCGCAACGGAAGCGGCGCACGGGCACAATGGAGAGGGCGAGGCCCCCATAGCCATGCCCCAGACGGGCGGCGCGGCCACTGCCGTCACCTTGCCGTTGGGCGACATGCAGCCGGGTGCAGTGCAAAGCCTCCTGTACGAAGTGGTACTGCCTGCGCGCAAGCCGGGCCAGTACCGTTTGGCCCACCTTTTGCTTGAATATGAGACTTTGCAAGGCGCAGAGGGCAAGCACGACGCGGCGCTCGACCTGACGGCCAAGTTCTCGGCTAACGTGCCTAAAGGTCCCGGCAACCCCAGGGTCATGAACAATGTAGAACGGGCAACTACTTTCAAACTGCAAACCCGCGCTCTCCAGGCGAGCATGGTTGGCGACAGAGTAGCCGCCACCCGCAACCTCCAGGCTGTAGCCACTCGCCTGCTCAACATGGGCGAGACCGAACTGGCCGAAGAAGCCCAAAGGCAGGCGGCTCGCGTGGAACAAGAGGGCAGTATGAGCGCCGCCGGCACCAAGAAACTTGCTTATGATACAAGGCGACTGGCTGAACGGGGCGAATGATCAATCAGGAATGAGGCGGCCAAAGTCAGGCATGATCCTTGATTCCTGTTTCGTTCTCCAGGTACTCAATGGAGAGGGCCTGAACTTATGAACATAGCGTTGCACAACGAGCCTGCCGGTGTCGCCGGCGCGTCGGGCGAGCGGGTGTTGGGGATAGCTCCCACAACGGTGCTGGTGCCGATGCTGAACCTCCACATCGCCGGCGATATGCTGCAACTGGCGGCTATCCTGGCTGCCGGCAAACCTCATTCTCCCCTGTCTCCGGTCGACTTGAACTTCGCCCCGGACGGGCGGCGTCCCCGTATCGTGGTGTTGGGCGTGGTGGAGGTGCCCGCCGGCCAACCGTTGACCACCGGCATGGACATAGCCCGCTCCTATCGTGCCCTGTTCGAGTTCCTCCCAAGCGAGGTGACGGCGGGCGGCTGGAGCGTGCCGGTGGACCGGCTTGTGAAGGTAGCCCGCGATGTGCCTTCCGCCGTGCGCCTCGCCGTAGCCGACGAACAGGCCGGCGTAGTGCTGGCCCACTGGAAGGGGCCGCACACCCACTCCCGCCGGCAGGTAGTCTACGGCCATATCCTCGACGCGCTTCTCAAAGACCCCCCTTGCAGGGTAGTAGTGGCGAGGCCGGAGGGCCGGCGGGATTGCAGTCGCATCCTGCTGCACTCAGCCGGCGGGCCGTCGTCAGTGGATGCTTTAGATACTGCTTTGCTGCTGGCCGAGTACGGCAACCTGCCCCTGGCCGTGATGCCCGGCGGGGCCGCCCCAGCCGGCAGTAGCGGCCCGTCGGATATGCCCGGTGGGGCCGACGAGGTGAGCGTGCCACAGGAGAGCGACCCTTATCGTGCTTTCAACGAGCGTCTGGAAGCGACAGAGAAGCTTTCCCCCGTTAGGATCGAGCGGACCGGCACAGCAGCCGCCAGCGCCGACGCCATACTCGCCGAGGTACAGCCCTACGACCTGCTGACTATCGGCCTGGACGACCCGCCGGCAGGCCGGCCCCGGCCCCCCAAAGGCAACAAGCACGCCCTATCCGCCATCGTTGCCTCCACCACCGCTCCGGTGCTGCTGGTACGAAGCCCGAAGCCTGCGCCGGCAGATGACCGGCACAAGGTGCGAACCCGCCAGGCGCGCGGCGCCTGGGTGGACATGCCGTTCGAGTACTGGTTCGTCGAAAATACCTATCATGGCGATGAGTTCCGCGACCCCGAGGAGTTCCTCAAGCTGAAGCGGGCGGCGGGCCTGACTGTCAGTGTGGCCTTGCTTACCTCCAACGACGCCAAAGCGATGCACTCGATCATCACCGGCCTGAAGAAGGTGCTGATGGATATGCACCCCTTGGCCGACCAGATCGCCGTAATAGACGCGGGCTTGGGCGACGATACACCTCGGATAGCGCGTTCGCTGGGGGTTGATGCCTATGTCGCCTCTGAGATACTGCCCGGTCGGGAGAGCTTGCACGGGCGCGGGGAAAGCTGGTGGAAGAGCCTGGCGGTGCTACAGGGCGATATAATCGTGTGGCTCGACCCACGCTGCACCCGCTTCCACCCCAGCACCGCGCTGTCGTTGGCAGGGCCTTTGCTGCGCGCCTCGGCGCTGCAACTGGTCAAGGCGTTCGGCCCGGCGCAAACCGAAACGCAAGACAAAGGGCAGGCGGCGCAGGGCGAGGGCAAAGCACTCACCGATATGAGTTGGGGCGGCTTCGTAGTGCCCCGGCGGGACGGCGCTTGGCCTTTCTCTCGCCGCATACGTGTGCAGGCGCTCAAGCCGTCCGATCTGGCTGCCCTCACGCCAGCCCAGTTCACCACGCTGCCCCCCCGCACCATTTTACAGGTGCTGAATCCGGCGCTGGCGGGTGTGGTCGAGCCGTTCGGCAGAGACTTCGCGGGCAGGCGTCAGGCTATGCTTTCGATACCTGCCTTTATCGGGCACAACCTGGACGTGGGCGTGCTGCTCTCTGTGGCTCAAAAGTGGGGAACGCGCGCCGTCGCGCAGGTAGAGCTACGGCATGCAGTGCCCGCGCCTTCGCCCCAACCCAGCCTACGCAATTCTATAGACATTTTGCAGATACTGTCACAGAGGCTGGAAGACCCGCAGTTGTGCAGCATCGCCGCGGACACCGCCGAGCGGCTGCGGAAAGAGCTTGAGGGCCACGCCGCCGAGAAGCAGGACGCCCGCTTCCAGGTGCGCGCCCTTAATCCCGTCGAACGCCTGCCTCATGCGGAGTGTGAGGGCCGGGGCGCTTAATACTTCAGGCGTGCGACCTCTGGCGGCGGGGAACCTGGGCGGGCGAAGAAGTAGCCTTGCACATAGTCGGTTCCCTTCTCTCGCACCCACTGCCACTCGCCTTCCGTCTCTACGCCCTCGGCTACCGTCCGCACGCCCAGTTGCTGCCACATCTCAAGCAGTTTGGAGACGACCTGCGCTTTGTAGGGGTCGTTGTTCACGTCCCTGATGAGATGCATATCCAGCTTCACATATACATACCGGGTACAATATCTCACTTGTCATACTGTTTTGTAACCCTTTCGGATTAAGGATTGCTCGGCATTCAGTGGCGTAGATTCTGCTGTACACGTGCCATTGACTGCCTTGCAGTTCGACTCTAGCTACAGACAGAAGGAGGGACCAAAAATGAAGGCAAAGCTGATGTTTTGGCCGGTGTTGTTCATGGTAGTAGGTTTACTAGTGGGTATGCTCGGCACAGGGCATGCGGCTGCGGCAAGCCCGTCCGCCGACACGCTGCCTACCTACAAGGAACCGAGTTCGGCGCGGTTCGACCTGAGCGGCTACGTAAAGGTAGGCAGTTCTAACGAAGATACAATCAATCTCCCGATCAGCGGCGGTGGAGCGTTATCGGGCAAGAACCTTCAGGAGGATGTGACTGTTGACCTGTCCGGCCTCGTCGCCGGTGCAGGCGTAAACCCCATACCGGGCCAACAGGCTGCTCTTACCACCTCTATTATCGTGCTGGACGGCAAGATATACTTCAAGACTTCGGGCCTGGGAACGCCCCAGGAGAAGTGGACGGAAGTGGACGCAGACTCGGCGGGCGCGCTTTCCGGCATGTTCGGCAGCAATCTCACCGGCTTCGACCCCAAGTATGCCGAGGCATTTACGGTAACGCAAGTGGGCAAAGATACAGTCAACGGCGCGGCCACCACCAAGTATCACGTCGCCGTGGACTACCAAAAGCTCCTTGCCCTGGTGTCCCCTTCCGGCACACCGCCGGAGCTTGCCGACACCCAGACTACTTTTAACCTGACATTCGACCTGTGGATCGGCAGCAGCGATCAGTACATCCACAAGGTGGCCCTTGCGCTCTCAGGCTCCACTACCGCGCAAGGCACAACCACCAGCATCGAGATGTCGCTGACCATCGTTTACAAAGAGTTCGACGTGCCGGTTACGATTACAGCCCCCACCAACGTTGAAAAGCTCGACCTCTCGCAGAGCGGTCTGGGTTCTGGGGTAGGTATGCTTCCGATAGGCGGGCTGCTTGGGGGCGTTCCCGGCTCGATGTCAACAGGCGTAGGTATGGGCATGCCCAGTGTGAACAAGCCGATGGCAGGCATGCCCAAAACGGGAGCCGGCGCAGGAGGCGGTGCGCCGCTTATTATTGTGGCAGCGGCGCTTGGCCTGCTGTGTATCGCTTTGGGCGGCGCTGTGAGGCGCAAGACTCCTTAGCGGCGTGTTCGCGCAGAGCATGGGAAGTTGGCGGGGCGCCGCCTGTCGGGAGCTAGCTCCCGACAGGCAACTGCCGGACAAAGCGCCTGGTGGAGGCGTCGGCAGGCATGAGTTCAACCACGTGAAAGCGTGGGTTCTTCATCAGGAGATTAGCCTGGTTGTTGAAGTTGAGCACGGTGCCGTCGGGACACACGTACCTGCCGACCTGCCTCATCACGAACGTCGGGCCTTCCAACTGAGAAATGTTATCCCAAATCTCGGCGGCCCAGGGAAAGGTCCTGATCCGCGCTACAAGGGCCATATACCAGCCGTCGAACTGCTCAATCTCGTGCAAGGTCTTGAACGAGTATGCCCTCTTTGCAAACAAACTAGCCCGGTCTTCGTCCAGGAACCTTGTGTACAGAGGTAGAGATGCGTCCATAAAAGGAAGCAAAGAGTGCCCGCCAAGCAGTCGGGTGTACTCATCGTCGCTCAGGCCGAACGCCGCCCGCAAAGTTTTGTTGGCTGCACGATAGTAGCCGCGTTTGTCCAGCAGTATGAACAGCCCTGGGGTTTCTTCCGCCCAGGCCTGGAACTCGCGCACCTGCGCCGCTACCATCTCATCGCCCAGGGGCGGTTCTTCAACATGAAACACCGCTTGCCGCTCACCGTCTGTGACTTCGAGAGCGTCCAGCAGCCGGTCTATCGTGTCGGGTTTGGGGCGCGAGGTTTGCATGATCCCGCGCTCCATCCTGCTCAAGGAGCCTGCGTCCACGCCGGCTTTGCGGGCTATGGCGCTCTGCTGACACCCACGCCGCAGCCTCAGCTCTTTCAGCCGCTTGCCTATCTCCTCAGGACTGGGCATCATCGCCGCTACCTCCCTCGCCTCTGCTCTCTATACTTCACGCAATGCTTGTTCCGGCAGTAGAACAAAAGTGCGACAAGCCCCGCCCGGCAGCCTTAAGCTGTGATGCGCGGTTCAATGTCGCCAACCTGGGTTTAGTCTGAATGGGAATATTGTTCTCAACTCGACGCAGCCAATATCAAAGCCGCATCTGTTGCACCCGCCGGCCTGTTGCTATTGAGGAGCAGGCTACTATCAAAACTCGACATTGAGAATAGTTGTGGGCACCGGCAATTTCTGTTTTGCGCCCAGTTGCATGCACTGTGTTGAGTTTAGTATATCCTGCCAGATGTAGTAAATCAATACCTATTGTGACTAATTGTTGGTTTATAGCAGATGAACAGAAGCTGGTGAACCGTGGGAACAAATCCAGGAGGTGTCGTCTGTGGTCTCAGGCGTTGTCTGGGAGTAGGAGTGTGTGCGTCAGCTTCTCCCAGACCAGGGCGGCCAGGCGTTGGTAGCCGTCGGCGCTGAGGTGGAACCTGTCCGCGCTCAGGTACTCAGGGTGGTTGAGCGCCTCGGCGCTTGCGGGGAACAGATCAACCAGCGATACACGGTCGCCGTATTGGGCAGCGATACCGGCGATAACATCGTTCCACTGTTGCACCCCGCCCCTGACCAGTTCGCGCCTCTCCTGCTCGTTTTCCGGCACAAGCAGCGACAGGTCGGGCAGGTTGAGCAGGGCAATGTGTGCGGCAGTTTCCTCTGTAAGGCGGCCCAGGGCAGCTTTGAGGCCTCTTGTGTACAGTACCAGGGGCACGCCCCTCGTGGCATCGTTTACGCAGTTCCACAGGGTGATAAGATCGGGCTTGGCGGCAACTGCAAGCCCAACTTCCTGCTTGTTGGCTTCGTTGAGGGTAATGCCGCCCCGCCCCAGCTTTACCAGCCGCGCTCCGGAGGGCAAGCGCCTGTAGAGCAACTCTACCCAACTCTCCTGTTCGGGGTTGGCCGCGCCAATCCCCTCTACATCGGAGGCTCCTATAGCGGCATAAACGAAAGGCGGAGGCAACTCTTTACTTTTGCTCTCAGTTGGAGTTTCGGGGTCTGCGCTCGTGGGCAACGCCATAGCAGGAGGGCGACGCATGGCCCACACCCAGACGAAAACGGTAAGAATAGTGATGGCAAGTAACGCGGCACTCAGTAGAGGAGGAAGCAGGGTCCGCAGCAATATCGCCTCGACTCTCGGCTCAGTCTCGCAGCGTGGCACCCAGCGCTACCAGGGTCATGCCTGCTACTACGGTTAGGATGAGCCACGTACCGGCCAACTGCGCGCCTGTATTGCCGCCGAAAGCGAGCGCCAGCAGGTAGACGGGGACCGCCAGCAGCAGCAGCGCCCCAACCCCCATGAGGCCCAAACCGAGCGCCCGCCCTGTTGTACTACCACCGGCATCACGAGCCAAAGCAACCCTCCCAGAGCGTGTAGGTGTATAATAATGAGATATTATTGCACAGCCGGGATGCTTAGTCAACCGAATAAGAGTTGGTTGGTGATTACCCACATCTCAACCTACGCTGGGCTGCCATAGCGGGCAAGCACTCCTATACTACACTTTGTCATTCTGAGCGCAGCGAAGAATCAGCGGGCGGCGCATGATACTCGGGTACTCGACACGCAGAGTGTCTTCCTTCACTTGTACAGCGTAGCACTCTGTGTCCTAATTGTCTTTTGGACTAGCTGATGCTTCAGTTCTTGGCTGTGACAATTCAGTCTCCTCTGAAAATAGAGAAGG
>JBBSIX010000043.1:0-16235 GCA_038231875.1 Chloroflexia bacterium
AGAGTAATCATGACCCACATGCCACCACCGCCGATGAAAATGTGCGGGTCCGTAGGGGCACGGCGCGCCGTGCCCCTACTCAACCCCAAGAGGCTATTCCTTGACCGACTCTGTGAAAATTGCTACAATGATAACAAAGCAGTGAACTTAGCAGCCATCCTTAGCAGGCGGCCACCGCAACCATCCCTTATGCCTTTATGAACTTTGCCGACAGCAAAACCAGCCAGGTAAGCAATCCCGACCCGCGCAACGGCGGCGAGGCCGTGCCCTCGGCCAACCCCGATGCCGCTTTGCAGGGCGAGTCCAAAGCGCGCTATGTGCGGGGCATGTTTGGGCGCATCGCCCGGCGCTACGACCTGATGAACACCTTGATGAGCTTCGGTCAGGATGCCATGTGGCGGCGCTATACCGTGCGCCAGGCAGCCCCCAGGCCCGGTGGGTTGGCCCTCGATGTGGCTACCGGCACGGGCCGCATCGCCCAGGAGCTTGCCCGGCAGGGAACCCGCGCAGTCGGCATAGACTTCACCCTGGCGATGATGCTGCAAGGCAGGCGCGAAGGCGTGGGCCAAGATGAACCCGTCTTTTTTGCCGGGGCCGACGCTTTGCAGTTGCCCTTCGCCGACTGCACCTTCGATTGCATTACCACCGGCTTCGCCATGCGGAATGTGGTGGACATCGAAGGGGCCTTCCGCGAGATGCGGCGGGTGCTCAAGCCGGGCGGCAGGCTGGTGTGCCTGGAAGTGGGACGGCCCCGCTCCTCCCTAGCGCGTATATTTCACGGCGTGTATACTCGCCTGGTGGTTCCCCTGCTTGGCCGCCTGATAGTGGGCGATGCCGATGCCTATTCCTACCTGCCCAGCTCGATGGGGAAATTCCCTCCCCCCGACAGGCTGGCTATTATAATGCAGCAGGCGGGGCTGAGAAATGTGCGCTACAGACAGTTGACTTTAGGGGCGGTTGCCGTGCATCGCGGCTCCAGGTAGCGCAGGGTTAGCCCAAGAGAACGAGTATGAACTATTCAAACCCCAGGAAAACCTCTCTAAACAGCGTTGATGTGCCGGACGACGAGCAAGCCGCTCTTGTGCTTGCCCAGAGCGAGCTTGATGAAAGCGGCGGGGATATACCCGATATTGTTATTCGTCGCCTGCCTATCTACGCCCGCAGCTTGCAGTACCTGGCAAACGATGGGGTCGAAACCGTGTCGTCCAGCGACCTCGGTACGCGCCTGGGGATGAGCGCGGCCCAAATCCGGCGCGACCTGTCGTACTTTGGGGAGTTTGGTAAGCAGGGCAAGGGCTACAATGTGGCCTACTTGCTCGACCAGATCAATATCATACTGGGGCTGAACCGCGACTGGCCGATGGCCCTTGTGGGCCTGGGACACCTGGGGCGCGCTCTCTTGCACTACGATGAATTGGCCGAGCGCGGATTTTGCATACAGGAGCTTTTCGACCACAACCCTGCTAAAGTGGGCGCCAAGATCGGCGACATGACGATCCATTCGTTCGCCGAACTGCCCGATGTGTTGGCGAGGACCGGCATCAAAATGGCGATCATCGCTGTGCCGGCGCACGCCGCACAGCAGGTGGCCGATGCGTTGGTATCGGGGGGCGTGCGGGCAATTCTTAACTATGCGCCCAGCGTGGTGCAGGTGCCGCCCCATGTGAAGATACGGCATATAGACCCGGTAGTGGCCCTCCAAAGCATGACTTACTACCTGGAGAACGCGGGCACGCGGTATGGGCAGTCGGCGGCCCACGCCCACGCCAACGCCGAACAGTAGCAATCCGGCGAACGCTTCAAGACGCTAACCTTCCTCTGATAGGTCGGGGGCCAGTCCGTAGTGCCGTCGCGCTTCGGCCACCAGGAATAATGAGCCTGTCACCAGGATGACGGGGCCGCCGTACTCGCTCTCCTCAAGCCCGTCGGCTGTTTCCTCGGCCTTCTTCAACGCTTCCTCCGCGCTCGGCGCCACTTCTACCGGCAGGTCCTGTGCGGCCACTTGTTCAGCGATGTCGTCCGGGTCGGCGGCGCGTGGGTGCTCGGAGCGGGTGACTATCACCTTCTTGATCAGCAGCCCCAGTATGCTGCCGGCCCACTTTCCCAGGGCTTCGACTATACCCCCTGTATCCTTGCCGCTCGATACGCCCAGCACTACCACGATAGGCCGCTGGTGGAACAGCTCCGCGAGGGCCTGGTTGAGCTTCGACATAGAGGCGACGTTGTGCGCGCCGTCTACCACTACAGTAGGGTTGCGGTGTACTATCTCCAACCTGCCGGGCCACCGAACCCCTCGCAGCCCCTGTATCACTGCTTCCTGCGGAATGTGCATGCCCAGGCTCACGAGCGCGCTGAGGACTGCTACGGCTACCGCAGCGTTTATCTGCTGATGGTTGCCCAGCAGGGGCAGCCGTATCCGCAGCGTGTTCTCAGGGGCGTCTGTGCCGGCCTCAGCGCCTACGTCCAGGCTGACCGAGAACGTTTGGTACACAGGCACGCCATCCTCGTCGGCCATGATTTCCGGCAGATGGTCTGTGCTGATGTAGATTTCGCGGCCTACCGTCGTGAGTGAAGCATTCTTTTCGGCGGCCACCCTCTCGATTACCTTTCTAGCTTCGGCGGGCTGCGGGGCTGTAACGACCACCCCACCTTGCTTTATGATGCCCACCTTCTCCCCGGCTATCTCCCTCACCGTGTTGCCGAGCGCCTCCGTGTGGTCCAGGCTGATGGAGGTCAGCGCCGACACCAGCGACTCGCACACGTTGACCGCATCGAGCCTCCCGCCCAGGCCCACCTCGAGTATCGCCAACTCCACGCCCCGCTCCTGGAAGTAGAGAAAGGCCACTGCGACGGCTAGCTCGTATGTAGAGGGCACGAGGGTGGGGTCGCCCAACCGGCTGATGCGCTCCACGATGGGCTTTATCTGCCCTACATGCGTGGCCACATCATCGGGGCTGATCATCTCGCCGCCCACGCGAATACGTTCGCGGAAGGTATGCAGGTGGGGAGAGGTAAAGAGGCCGGTGTTGTGTCCCGCCTGCCTCAGCGCCGAATCGAGCATGGCCGAAACCGAGCCTTTGCCGTTGGTGCCGCCCACGATAACGCTCTTGAAGCTGTTTTGCGGCTTGCCGAGCAGCCTCATCAGCAGGCGCACGCGCTCAAGCCCGTCGTTTTCAAGGGCTGCATCGAGGCCGGGCGCTTTCTCGTAGTCTGTAAAGCTGCTCAGGTAGTTGTAGGCTTCTCTGTAGAGCATTGGACTCCTCTCAGGCTGTACTGATGAGTATTATAAGCTACCGGCACGAGGTCTGCCGGCAGGTTGCACATCAAATCGTGGTCCGGTTGCCAATCCTGCCCCTACTTCGTACAATGTAACCTACAACGCGCGTGCAAACTGCTATTACCCCAAGTGAGGTGCCTCTATGATACCCAATCCCTATGGCCGCAACGCATCAGCCAACAGCCGGCAGTATCTTGACGAGCTTACCCAGTTTCTCAGTATACCCTCTGTGAGCACCCTCTCGGTGCATCGTGAAGATGTGCTGGCGGCGGCGCAGTGGG
This sequence comes from Chloroflexia bacterium, assembly GCA_038231875.1. GTDB lineage: Bacteria > Chloroflexota > Chloroflexia > QHBQ01 > JADMIH01 > JADMIH01. The sequence continues at coordinate 3,559 of JBBSIX010000043.1, forward strand.
TAGCCGACAACCTAATACGCGCCGGCATGGAGAACGTGCGGATCATCCCTACCGAGGGCCACCCGCTTGTTTACGCCGACTGGCTTCATGAGAAGGGCCAACCGACCGTCCTCATCTATGGGCACTACGATGTGCAGCCTCCCGATCCTCTGGGCGAGTGGCACACGCCTCCCTTTGAGCCGACGGTGCGCGACGGCAATATCTATGCTCGCGGCGCGGCTGACGACAAGGGCCAACTGTTCATCCACCTCAAGGCTGTTGAGATGCTGATGCACCAGCAAGGTTGCTTGCCCGTCAATGTGCGCTTCTTGATCGAAGGCGAGGAGGAAGTGGGCGGCGAGGGGATTGAGCAGTACGTCAAGGAGCATGCGGACGAACTCCAGTGCGATGCCGTGCTGATCAGCGACAGCCACATGTTCGCCGAGGGCATCCCCGCTATTGACGTGGGATTGCGAGGGATGGTGTACACCGAGGTGACGGTGCGTGGGGCGCGACAAGACCTGCACTCCGGCCTGTACGGTGGCGCGGTCCCCAACGCCATCAACACTCTGTGCCACATCGTCGCCAGGCTGAAGGATGAGCAGGGCCGCATCCAGGTTCCCGGCTTCTACGACGATGTTCGCGCTCTCACAGCGGAGGAGCGAGCCGAGTTTGCGGGCTTGCCGTTCAGCGCTGAGGAGTTCCGAGAAAACGAAGTAGGTTCGCGGGCCCTCACGGGCGAGCCGGGCTTCTCGCCGCTTGAACAGATCGGGGCGCGCCCCACCCTCGATTGCAACGGTATACTGGGGGGCTTTACGGGCGAGGGGGCCAAAACCGTGATACCGGCGGTGGCCGGCTGCAAAATCAGCATGAGACTGGTGGCAGACCAGGAGCCGCAGAAGATCGCGCAGGCGTTCAAGAGCTTTGTGCAAAGCATCTGCCCGCCCTATGCGACGGTTGATGTCAACGTGATACATACCGCCGAGCCGGTGCTGCTGCCCACCGACACCCCGTTTATGCAGGCAGCCAACGCTGCCCTGTCGGAAGTGTTCGGCAGAGAGGCAGTGTTCTTGCGCGGCGGCGGCTCGATACCTATTGTGTCGCTGTTCAGCAAGGTGCTGGACGCGCCCTCAGTCCTGATGGGCTTCGGCCTGCCCGACGACAACCTGCACGCACCCAATGAGAAGATGAAGCTGGACAACATCTTCAACGGCATAGAGGCTTCGATGCGGTATTTGGAGAAGCTCCGGCGCTAGCCTGCCGTACCTGCGGCCCTACTCGACCCCCAGGCTGTATGCCGGCCGCAAGCGCCACACCCGCTCGGCATACTGTACGCCCGGCGCAGCCTCGGCTACCGAACTTGAGTAGGCTCGGACTGCGCCCGGCATCGCCTCCGGGCTGCCGAACAACACGCCCAGTTGCGATTTGTACTTGCTTATCGAGGCGATCTTGAGGCCGATAAGGTCGGAAATGTTGTTGAGTCGAGGTTGAGCAGGCGCGCCGATCTCCTCAAGGCGCTGCCGGAGTGCGCCTTCAACAGCGGTGTAGGGGTAGTCTTCGTAGAACAGCACGCCGTAGCGCGGCCCAAGCCGCAGACAGGCCCGAAACATCAGCTGGTGGTCCACGTGCCGGCCTACGCCCAACGGCGCAAACACGCGCACCCGCCCCCGTGCGCCGCCGTTCTCCAATGCGACCCGCCGGATTTCGTCGGCGATGCAGGGCACTAACAGGCGACGCTCCTCTGGGGCCACCCTGCCGAACAGTTCGGTATCAGAGGTGTAGAACGCCTCGCCGTCGGCGCTGCGGCGGTAGGGCGCATCGGGTACGTCCAGCCACACGGGGTGGAGGCCCAACAATCGCAGTGCGGCGGCTTCTTCCTCTCGGCGCACGCTGTTGATCTCCTTCTGCCGGCCGCTTGCCTCTCTCCACAGGCCGTGCAGCCCCTGGGCATACCCGGTCAAGGCTGCCTCATCGTGGGCTGGGGCCGCGCACACCGTCAGGCATACGCAGTGCGCCCCCATCTGTGCAAGCCGGGCTGCCGTTCCCCCGCACGACAGGGCGATGTCGTCGAAGTGGGGCGACACGAATATGGCTAGAGGTCCGTTTTGCATTCCACGCTAACGCTGTTTCAGCCTTATGTTCAACCCGTTTTCATCGGTGGATATGCCTACGATGGCGAAGTCCGAGCCGCCGAAGCTGCTTTGCAGCGACTTGTTGATCTCGGAGATAATCAGGTCATTGTTTACCTTATCTACGGCGCCTGCTATACGGTCTTTGAGGTTGAAGGGAAGGGCATCGAGGGACACATTGAGATTGCCGAGCTGTGGGTCGCCTATCATGTGAACGGCCAACTGGCCGTTTTCTACCGCGATCCGGTTCTTCACGCCGGCGGTGGTGTTCAGGCTGGTGAAAAAGGCGTTTATGTTGAAGCCGGTCTGTAGGTCCATACGGTTGTCGGGCTTGAGGTCCATGTGGAGGGCGGTAAGGGTCAACCCCTCAACGCCTGTAGCATAGGAGCCGTTCATGCGCTCGGCGGCCACCCGGTTGAGGTAGCCCTCGCCTATGACCACCACCACGTCCGGATCGCCCGCTATGCTCTGCGCCACCTCCGGCACCTGGGTAACAACCACAGCCGATACGATGAGGGTCAGCGCTATGCCCGAAACCAGCCCTAGCACCCAGCCGCTGGTAAGCCAACGCACACGCACACCGCGCATCCTCTTGCGATAGACGCGGTGCAACGGGTGGTCGCGGTCGTCCCCGGCCACCCCGATGTAAGCCTTTCGCCCTGGTCGTGAGTTTTGCATATCTTTGGGTATCGAGCAGGCGGCGGATAGTAGAGATGAGGGGTTCACAGGTCGTTCTTAGCCGGGAGGGAGCGTCGTCCCTACATCTCTCCACATCTGCCGGGTAGCTCTAAACCCCCGGCCCTCGGCGGCGCAGCCAGTCGGTTACGGCTTCGTGGGTGATGCAAACCACGCTTTGGCCCTGGCGGTCGGCTTTTAATTCGCCCGTCCTGATGGCGTGCATCACCACCTGTAGGCTGGTGCCGATCATGCGGGCAACTTCGTCGGGTGTGTACTCGTCTTTGGTGAGGTCCACATGGGCGCGGTCGTGGGCGTTGTGCCGGTGGCGCATCTCTGTGTGCTCCTGGTCCTCCGCACTGTCCTCTCCCCTGAAGCCTATCTGGGTGCGCCGCTCCATATCGTTTCCCAAGCCCTCTCCGTCGGCTCTACTTACGTCGGCGTCTCTATCTTGCGGGTCGGCCATAGCTGTCCTCCGTTTCTGATGCAGGCTCTTTCGCCGGCACGCTCTCTAGCACGCTGCGCTGTGTACAGTAGCAACTCTACCGATCCACTGGTCGGGGTTGCGTAGCTCCTCGAGGGTAGGCAGGTAATCGGGACCTTTCCATACGAGGTTGGCAACCTGCACGCCTTCTTTGGCGACTACGGCGTTGATAAAACTCTCGCCGAGGCGATACTGCTCCATCTTGAGGGCCAGGCCCGTGATTCTGATAAAGAGCTTTTCGGCGGGGCTGCGGCGTGCGGCGCGCTGCTCGATGCGCTCTTTTATCATGCCGTATGACGGCAACAGGCGTTCGCCTACGGCGTTCATGATATAGTTGCTGTAGCCTTCGATGATTGACATCAACGCCTGAAGTTTGTTGAACAACACCCTCTGCTCGGCGCTCATCACAGACTCGATCCAGCTGTCGCCGTTGAGCATGTTGTTCCGCGCCCGGTCTACCAACCCTGTGAGGCTGCTCAGGCCGTTGCCGTAGTGCATCAGGTCGTCTCCGAGGTGGCTGAAGTATTCTTCGAGCAGCGAGTTGAAGTAGTCGCGCACCCAGGGATAAGCCTCGAACTCGTAAGCGTGCGTGGTCTCGTGGAGGGCTATCCACAGGCGGAAGTCGTCGGGATCCAGCCCAAGCTCGCTGACAACCGAGTTGATGTTAGGCTCCACGAAATAGAGCCTGCCGGTGGTAACAGGCTCTTTGCCGAGCAGCGACAGGTCGTACTGGCCGAGCACGCGCCTCGCCAGGTAGCCGAGCAGCACACCAAGCTGGCTGCTGAGTACCGTCTGGCTGACCCCGCCCATGATCACTGTACCCAGGTTGTTGGGGGGCTGCACTCGGTAGTAGATAGCCTCGACATGTTCAAAGAGTTGGCCGAAGTTGTCAATATTAGCGTCTATCCACTCGGCCCGTGTAAAGGCCTGTATCTTATCAAGGGGCACAGGCAGTTCGCGCCCGATCTCGCTGGTGATAACCGGGTAGCAACGAGCTACCATGTCGCGGTAGTAGCTTTCCCACGCCTCATGCCACCCCGGAACTGCTTCTTCTTCCTTGATGATGCGACGGGCTACCATGCGAACCCTGTCCCAGTCGAGCAGTTTGGGCGCGCCTTCTTTTGCGTACTGTCGCTGTCTGCTGTTGAGCCAGGCCGCGCCCAGGGCTGCCCCTGCCAACAAGCCCAGCCCCACCAGCCGGGGATTGTATTTCGGTGTTGTAGCTGCCATGTAATCTCCAATCTTTGCCGTGCGTGCCTTCAATCTACGTAGTCTACATAGATATATGGACCGCCTCATGTAAGGTTACTATACCCCTTCCCGCCGAGAAGCGTCAAGATTGACGTTACTGGTTATTACCCACAACTTGATAATGGATAAGATGCATGCTCACCGAGACCGCACTATGGCTTGTCATTCCGAACGTAGTGAGGAATCAGTGCGCCTGTATGATAGTAGGCATATACATGAAGCGGTGCGGAATAACACAGTAGGGGCACGGCGCGCCGTGCCCCTACGGACGCGCACATTTTTATGGTCGGTTGTGGCATGAGGGCCATGATTGCTCAGAATGGCAACAGGTAGTGTGGGTGAGCGTAAACAGTTGGGGTTGCGCTCGTTGTTCTGCATAAAGATGTGGGTAATCACCAGTGCCGTTAAAATACCACGTGCCGGCTGTGATGGCTTGCTCTGCCGGTTGGAACAGAATGTGCATAGCAGGGTGGGGAGGTATGGAACGACCTTCTTTCCGATGGAGAACAAGGTGTGGATACTCGCCGAAACCGGCACCACCGAAGGCTGCGGGCCGACATTTGGTATACTGGTAGGTGTATGCCGCAAGACGGCACAGAAAAGTATAGATAAGACGGCAAAATAGAAGGGAGCATGTAAAAGTTGGATACATTAGCCAAACTTACCCCTGAGCGATTCGCTGAGGGGCTGACTTTAGATGAGTTCGTGCAGGGAATGAGCAAGAACAGGGAGACTTTCGAGGAAAACTATGGCAACGTCACACTCAAGCCGGAGGATGCCTCCGCTCTAAGGAGCATAGAAGGTGTGGCTGGAGCGCTGGTGCTGGCTGAGGATTGGTGCGGTGATGTGCTGCGCTACGTGCCCGTTCTCAAGCGCATGTCCGAGGCCGCAGGTTGGCAGGTGCGGCTCCTCTACCGCGATGAGAACCCGGACCTGGCCGACCTGTGGAAGAAGGAGGGCCGCTTTCGTTCGATCCCCGTGATCGTGTTTTTCGACCGGGACTTCAACGAGTTGGCCTGCTTTGTCGAAAAGCCTGCCGGCGTCGTGCCTGCCGAGACGGGCGCACGTGAAGACTTTGCTGCGCAACACCCCGATCTTGAGGATGCCGCTTTGCCGGTGGACAAGATGAGCCCTGAAACGCTTGACCTGTATACCCGCTTCATCCGCCGGTTCCGCGCCGACAACGTTAGCCGTTGGCAGCAGCTGTTCGTGGACGAGATCATATCTAAGCTGGGCTAGACACGTGCGTAGGCGGGTTCACCTGCACTACGCAGCGCCCAATCTCCAAATTAGCCGAGCGCGCCGGCCAGGTCTGCGATGATGTCCTCCACATCCTCCACGCCTACCGAGAGGCGCAGTAGACCGGGCTTGACGCCTGTCTTGCGGCGCTCTTCGTCGGACAGGTGAGTCTGGATCATCGAGGCGGGGTGGGTGATCAGGCTCTCCACACCGCCCAGGCTGACGGCCAACACGCACACCTGTGTGCGGCCAATCGCCCGGTAGGCGGCATCGTAGCCGCCCTTAAGCTCGAAGGCGAGCATGCCCCCAAAGCCGCCCGGCATTTGCCGCTTCGCGAGTTCGTGTTGAGGGTGCGAGGTGAGGCCGGGGTAGTAGACCCTCTCGACTGCGGGGTGGCTTTGCAAGAAGTCGGCTACCTGCATAGCGTTGCTGTTGTGGACCTGCATGCGAAGCCCATAGGTTTGCAGGCCACGCCTCAGCAGCCATGCCTCGAACGGGTGGAGCACCGGCCCGAATATGCGTAGCTGCCCCCAGGCTTTCGCAATCAACTCGGCAGACCCCATGATTGCCCCTGCCGTCACATCGGCATGGCCGTTGAGGTACTTGGTGGCGCTGTGGACCACCAGGTCGTAGCCCAACTTGAGCGGTTGTTGGTTGTAGGACGAGGCGAAAGTGCTGTCCACGACAGCTAGCGCCCCGCCTGCGTGCGCTATCTCCGCTGTGGCTTGCAGGTCGGTAAGTTCCATCGTGGGATTGGCGGGGGTTTCGGTGAAGACCAGGCGCGTGTTGGGGCGCATCGCCTGAGCAAACGCCTCCATATCGCATGCGTCCACCTGTGTTACTTCGACGCCGAAGCCGGGCAAGGTTTGCGTCATCAACGACATGGAGGCCGGATATAGAGTGTGCTGTGCCACCACATGGTCGCCCGCCTGCACGTTGGAGATAACCGCCAGCGCCACCGCCGCCACGCCCGAACCGACCGCCAGCGCCGCCTCTGCTCCCTCGATGTCGGCCAAGATAGCCTCCACCTGCTTGTTGTTGGGTGAGCCGTAGCGGGTGTAGAACTGCGCCGGGGCCACTTCTGCGGCCAGTTGCGCCCCCTCCTGCGGCGAGTTCAGCCGGAAGGTGCTCGTCTGATAGATCGGCGGGGCAACGGCAGCTGTGTTGTTTTCCCCTTCCGAGCCGTGTATCAGCCGCGTTTGTAGTCCCGGCTCGCGCTGTTGGTCGTTCGTTATGCTCATTGGTTCCTCCCTGAGACTGTGTATCTCAAATCACAGGCCCATCATCACGGTTCGCGTAGCGCCTGGTTCATCTCCGCCTCCAGGCCAAGCGTCGTTTCGTCCCACCGGCGATCATCTACGCTGGGGGTGATTATCTTGTTTTGTCCGTCCACGAAAACCAGCCTGGGGGCGAACCCTTCCAGTTCGTGTTCGGAGAGCAAGGCGGCACACATGACTATCAAGGTGTCGCCCTGATAGCCGAGGCGGGCGGCAGCGCCGTTCAAGGCTACCGTGCCCGACCCTCTGCCGCCCTCTATGGCGTAGGTTTGGAAGCGGCTTCCGGTGGTGACGTTCACAACGTGGAGCCATTCGTACGGGGCTATGTTGGCGGCCTCCATCAACACGGGGTCCAGTGTCAGGCTGCCCATGTAGTGTAGATTAGCTTCGGTGACGGTTGCGCCGTGTATCTTCGATTTGCATACTGTTCGCATCACTATGTGTGTCTTGCTCCTGTATCTTGTTTTATGAGGCTGACGCCTGTGCTGCACAGACGGCTGAGGTACTATATCAGTTTTTGGGACGCTCTGCTAGTCAGGCTTGCTTGGTAGTAAGAGTTCACACTTGGGGTGCAGGGGCTTGTCCCTGCCGGGGCACAGGGGTGTCCCCTGTTCTTCCGCTATCTAAAAGCTCCATCCCACGTGTGGGAGGGGCCGGGGGTGGGTCTCTACATGCCCAGGTCTAATTTCGCCCCCCGCTCCGCTCATACTCCTAGTCTGAACATTTACGCGCAACGTTCGGATAGCGCGGTTTGCGCGCTGGGAGTATTATTAAGGGGTGCCTTTCGAGGCATACTTTACGCGAATAGAGAGGCGAGGGGAACGGTATGTCGGCGAGAGAATACGGAGTGTTGATGATATTGGGGGCGATATGGGGTGCTTCCTTCATGTTCATAAAGGTAGGAGGGGCGGAGATAGAGCCGTTCGCCCTGGTAGAGATGAGGTTGGCGCTGGCGGCGATTGTGCTGTTGGTGGTGCTTGCCGGACGGAGGGGAGGCTTCTCGGCCATGCGCCGCAACTGGAAGCCTCTCGTGGTGATGGGCCTGCTCAACTGCGCTTTGCCCTACACCCTGATTACCTGGGGCGAGCTATATATTAACAGCGGTTTGGCCGCCATCTACAACGCATGCGCTCCGTTATGGGTAGCGCTGCTGCTGGTCTTCATGCCGACCTCGCCTGAACGCCTCAACAGGGGGCGGCTGCTGGGTTTAGCCTTTGGTATGGCAGGAGTGATAATGGTGGTCAGCGGCAGTCTTTCCTTCTCCACCGAAAACCCCATGCACTTGGTCGGCCAGGGAGCATGCTTGCTCGCGGCGCTGTGCTATGCTGTTTCGGGCATCTACGGCAAGCGCGCACTGGTGGGCGTGCCCACGATGGTGGCGGCCACCGGCCAGCTAACAACGGGTGCGCTTATGCTGGCTCCGTTAGCGGCGTTTCAAGTGCCCGCGCAAGTGCCGTCATGGCAAGCACTGGGAGCCGTCGCTGCCCTGTCGATAGCGGGCACGGCGCTCGCTTCGATGCTCTACTACTGGTTGCTGGCGAAGGTAGGGGCCACCCGCGTTTTGCTGGTGACGTACTTGCTGCCGGGCTTCGCCTTAGTGTGGGGCGCGTTGCTGCTGCACGAGCGGGTCACGACGGCTGCGGTGCTTGGCCTGGGCCTGGTGCTGGCGGGTGTAGCCGTGACATCCGGCCAGGGCTTAGGTGGGATAGTTGCCAGGCTCAGGCGGGCCGATAGGGTGGCCGGGGCTTGATGCGCCGGGAACCTGCCCGTTCAATGCGACACGGAGGGTGTGGGTCCAGCCGCCAAGAGGGTCCATGCCGGTTGGCTGGTGGAGCGCATCGCGGGCGTTCATGATAATGCAGTCGCCGCCGGAGCCTTTTGCCTGCAAGAGTTGCGAACCTACCAACTCCATTAGCTCGGACAAGGTAAAGTCGTGGCCGTGCCGCAGGCATGTGCCCCCTATGCTCGCCTTGACGCTTTCAAGCCCCTGTTCATCCCAATTGACCTCTCGTATCTTGCGAAGCGCCTTTTCGCCCACTACGATGGTTCCCGCCGCATCGGTGTTCGACAGCACAATCATAAAGGAGCTACCCTCATACCTGGCGACAAAGTCCTCGTCGCGGCAGGTTTCCATCAATACGGCGGCTACTTTGCGGAGTACGTTGTCGCCTACCTCCCGCCCGTAGCTTTCTGCGATGCCGTCAAAGTCGTCTACGTCAACAAAGAGGCAACCCACAGGGTAGGTGGCTGCTCTACGGCTGCTCACCTTGACGGTCAACAGATCGTCGGTGGCCTCGCGATTGGGTAGGCTGGTCAGCGGGTCGCGATCCTCCGGCTCCGGGGCGGACTGGGCGCCGGAGAAGCTCTCCTGCGGCGCCGCAACCGGCTGTGCCTCTAACTGGTCTTGGCTGCTGGAAGCTCCCTCCAGTGCGAGGCGGGCAACCAAGACAATTTCGCGGCTGCGCCCATACGTGCCCGCCACCGGCTGGGCCAGCAGATCGAACCACCTGTACTCGCCGCCTTTGTGCAACATGCGACACCTCAGCGCCAGTTGTTCATCTGAGCCTGCTAGATAGCGGTTGAACATCTGGGTGAGGCGCGGGGCATCTTCCGGGTGGCAGTAGGCCGGCATGCTCATACCCGCAAGCTCCTGGGTGTCGTACCCCAGCAGCGCAAGGGAGGCTTTGCCCGCGAAGATGTAGCGGCCTTCGGTGTCGTGAGCCGATACAAGGTCGGGCGACAGTTCGGCAACTGCCAGGTAACGTTTGTGGGCGCGCTCAAGCTCGTCCAGGGCAACCCGGCGAACGATGGCATCGCCCAAGTGCGCCCCGATCTGCGCCATGATGTCGAGCAGGAGGCCGTCCGGCTCGACTGCGCGGGGCGCAAAAAACTCCATCACTCCGATGATGCCGCCGTTGGTGAGCACCGGGAAGGCCAGCGCAGCGGTGCTGCCCGCCTTCCAGACGAGCTTATTGCGTGGGGAGAGCGGGTGCAGCGACAGGTCAACGTCCCAGGCCGCCTCCCAGGTTTGGAGCACCCGACCGGGCAAATCCTCGCCGGGGGTGAAAGTGGTGTGCTCGCCGGCCTTGCGGAGCGGCTCGTAGCGGTCCGGCTCATCCATATGCCAGATGCCGGAGGAAGCCAGGTAGACGTGGCTGCTGCCGCGTTTGTTCGTCTCGCCCCTGGCGAGCAGCATGTGCCCCACCGGGAGACCGGTGACACGGCACACTCTCTCCAGGCAGAACCGGATCGCTTCGTACAGGTCGGTGGTAGAAGCGACGGCGCCGGCTACTTCGGCGGTCAGCTTCAGCAGTTCTCGCCAGGAGCCGCTCTCCGGTTCGGCCTCCGCTTTAACTTCAACTATCGTCTCGTGTACTATCTCCCTGATCGTTTCCCTGATTTCCAACCTGCCGATGGCGGCGAGGGCGGAAATCACATTACCCTCATCGTCGAGCACGGGAGCCGCCCACATTTGTACCGGCACAAGGCCGTCGGGCCTCTTGATCTCCACGTCCGTGACCGTCACCGTTTCGCCCGCGAGGGCGCGCGCTATAGGAGCTTTCTTAGCGGGATACTCCTTGCCTGTGCCTGCCCTCATCATGGGGTAAACAGGGCGGCCTTTCGTGCCTGGGGCGATACCCTCGCCGAGCAGGTCGCGGGCGGCGCTGTTGGCAAATTGGGGCAGACCGTCGCCGGCTACCAGCAGCATGCCCAAGGGGACAGCCTCAAGGAGCGGCAGCAGCCGGTCGTCGGGCGCTGGGTGGTCGTCTCGGCTTGCCTGCGGTGTGGCCTGTTTGCTGCCGGTGATGTCTTGAATTACGGCTATATATTGTAGAGGTTTGTCGTGCTTGTCGCGTACCACCGACACCGATTGCAGGCCCCGGACGGTCTTACCGTTGCGCCGGATGAAGCGCTTCTCGGCCCTGAAGGAGGATATTTCGTGGTCTTCGACCTGGCGCATCAGCTTTTGGCTGCTTTCCAGGTCGTCGCGGTGGGTAATATTCTGGAGGCTGATCTCCAGCAGTTCCGATTCACTGTAACCCAGGAACTTACAAAGCTCCGGGTTGGCGCGCATAAAGCGTCCATCGGGGCGCAGTAAAGCAATGCCTACAGCAGTCTGCTCGAAAGTGAGCCAGAACTTATGGTCGTTGCTCTGTGTGGGGCTAGTGTTTGCGTCCATCGAGAGGCCCTAAGGCCATGCCACCTCCGTTGCCTTTGATTACACAATACTGCATGCGAGGGGCATCCTGAAAGTGACCTTAGTCCTATTTATGCCTAAACTTTGTTCTCAGGTAACACCCGTGTAAACGTCCAGACTGGAGGTGTGGTTCCTCCTTTCCCTACTCGTTTGGTAGGGCCGGCAAGGTGACCTGGCACAGAGGGGTAACCACCAGCAAGTGTGACCCCGGCACATGTCTTCTTTAGAACAGCTTGGGCTGCTCTACGTCTGTCTCTTCAAAGCGCAAGGGGTAGGGGATGCCCATGTGCTCATACGCCCGTCGGGTGGCGACGCGGCCTCGCGGGGTGCGGGCCAGGAAACCCAGTTGCAGCAGGTAAGGCTCGTACACGTCCATGATTGTGTCCGACTCCTCGCTGGTGGCGGCGGCTATCGTGTCGAGGCCAACCGGCCCGCCCTCGAACTTGTCTATGATCGTGTGGAGGATACGGCGGTCCGTTTCGTCGCAGCCCAGCGAGTCTATCTCGAGGCGGCGTAGCGCTTCCTCGGCCACCGGGGGGGTGATAACCCCGTCGGCGCGCACCTGGGCATAGTCGCGCACGCGGCGCAGCAGGCGGTTGGCGATACGAGGCGTGCCCCGGCTGCGCGAGGCTATCTCTGTAGCTCCCTCCGGCTCGATAGCCACGTTTAGAATACGCGCCGAGCGGGTGATGATCCGCTCCATCGCATCATGCGAGTAATATTCCATCCTGAAGGTCACGCCGAAGCGGTCGCGCAGGGGCGAGGAAAGCATGGCAAGGCGGGTGGTCGCGCCCACAATGGTGAAAGGCGGCAAGGAGAGGCGCAGCGAGCGGGCGCTTGGCCCTTTGCCGATCATCACGTCCAGGGCGAAATCCTCCATCGCCGGATAGAGCACTTCCTCGACGGTGCGGTTCAGGCGGTGGATCTCGTCTATAAAGAGGATTTCGTTGGCCTTCATGTTGGTGAGGATAGAGGCCAGGTCGCCGGGCCGCTCGATTGCGGGGCCGGAGGTGGTTCTGAGGGGCACGCCCATCTCGTTGGCGATCACCTGGCTGATCGTGGTCTTGCCGAGGCCGGGCGGGCCGTAGAACAGCATGTGGTCCAGCACCTCGCCCCTTGCCTGCGCCGCCTCCAGCATGATCAGCACGTGGTCCTTCAGCTTCTCCTGGCCGATGTACTCGGCAAGGCGCTTGGGGCGCAACGTTTGCTCTACTTCTTCTTCGTTCTCTCGTGTCTTGGCCGAAATCAAACGCTCTACCATCTCTCTAGCTCCCTGTTGGCTATGCCCTTATTGCGCTACAACTCAAGCGTGCTGCTAATAGAACATATTTGCTATTATTATACCATAAAAGGTAGAGTTTTTGCAGTAGCTCGCAGAGACTCAGGACTGATGCCCTCGGTAACAATGCACCCAATTGGGGTGTGCCATTGAGGTGTGTCATTCC
>JBBSIX010000044.1:0-15905 GCA_038231875.1 Chloroflexia bacterium
CTGCTCCTCAGATGTCACAATATCGCCGACGATAGCAGGCTCGTACAGTGAAATATTCCGAAAGCAACCTCTCGCCAGAAAGTCGAACACTTCTTCAACCGGCTTGTGTACAACTCTAGAGACCGACCATCGTCGTTTCACCTTAGCGCTCCTCCTGAGTGATGTGTAAGCCCTACTTATACAGGCCGTGCGCCTCGATGTACTCACGCACCCCTTCCGTCACACGATACCTTATCGAAAGCCCCTCGCGCACACGCTGCCTTATGTCGGTGGCCGAAATCTCCACAAGGGGCGCGTCTACCCAGTCAACAGCATCCTTCAGGGCGGGTAGCCTCCTACTTAGAGCCTCCATCTCTACAGCAGTGCCGGGCCGCCGCACAGCCGCCAGACGGGTTTGCGCCAGGACGCCCTCAGGGTCGTGCCAGTCGGGGAAAGAGGCAAGCGCGTCGGCTCCCAGTATGAACCACATTTGCAGTTCGGGGTCGCCCCACTCCTCGTGCAGTTGGCGCACCGTGTTCACCGTGTAGGACAGTCCCGTGCGATTCACGTCCACCAGAGACACGGCAAAATAGGGGTTGTCCGCCAGCGCAATCTCCAGCATGGCGAGCCTGTCGTCGGCAGGGGTAACGGAGTGTTGCGGCTTGAACGGTTGCAGGCCCGCAGGCACGAACAACACAAGGTCCAACCGCAGCGCCTCGCGCACCGCCTCCGCCGTCAGCAGGTGAGCCAGATGCACCGGATCGAATGTGCCGCCCAGCACGCCGAGGCGCATAGCCGGGCGACTGGATAGCGCCGGGCTGCCCGATGGTAGCTCGCCGTCTGCCTTACCCAACGGTGACGTTTGCCTCAGGGAAGCAGGCTTGCAGCGCCTCTACGATCTGCGGGGTAAGGCTCACGCGGTGGCCTGCGGGAACCCAGAACTCCACCCTCAACTTTGTCACACCGTTGTTCACCCCTTCGAGGGCCACCACCGGGGCGGGCGAGGCGGCTACGGTGGGGAACTCCTTCAGGGCGGTGGTGATTTGCCCTGTGGCGTCGGTCAGGCCGGCTTTGGGCAGGTCCAGCGTTATAATCTGGCGTTGTAGGTCGGAAACGGAGCGGTTGGTGACGATTTCGTTGAGCACCACGCTGTTGGGCACGATCATCTGCAACCCCTCGTCGGTGCGTAGAATGGTGGTGCGTAGCCCGATGCCGCGCACCTCGCCCGTAGCCTCCTGCACTGTGATGCGGTCGCCGATGCGAAACGGCTGCTCAAGCAGTATATAGATGCCCGCGATGACGTTCTTGAGCAGGTCTTGCATCGAGAGGGAAAGGGCCAGCCCCGCCGCGCCCAGCACCGTGAGCAGGGCCGTCCAGCTTATACCGAACAGGCCGGCGACCAATACCGCGCCCACCGCCACTACGAGCACTTGCAACACGTTGCCCACCAGCACCGCGATGTTGAGGTTCACCCGCCCGCGCGACAGCAGTCTCACTAACCAACGCTTGATCAACCGGGCCGCCACCACCGCCACCACCAGTATGAGCAGCCCGCGCACTACGCTGAACAAAAGTTCAAGCAGCGGGTCGGTGTTGCCGCCGAAGAAGCCGAAGTAGGGGGCCGGTGTGGGTGTAGGGGTCATAGGTTATGCCTCTCAGGAGGGGTTATATCACGAGTTTTGCACATCTCGGTTAGGTATATAATACCGCTTAAGTTGCGGTAGTGGAAAGCAAGCAGATACGCGGCGACTGTACCGGTTGACATGAAAGGGGCTGACGATGGGGCATATTATTTCTCAAGCGGCTGATGAGATACTCGATAAAGAGTTGAGCGTGCCGAGCCAGGGCTTTGTGCGCCTGGTGGACTACATGGGTTCGGACGCGAGCATTGTGCAGGCGGCGCGCGTCTCCTACGCTGGGGGCACAAAGAGCGTGCGGGAAGACCGGGGGCTGATACGCTACTTGATGCGCCACGACCACTCTACGCCGTTCGAGATGGTGGTGCTCAAGTTTCACATCAAGGCCCCCATTTTTGTGGCTCGGCAGTGGTTAAGACATCGCACGGCCTCTATTAATGAGGAGAGCGCGCGTTATTCGGTAGTGCGCGAGGAGTTCCACGAACCGCAACCGGGGGACGTGGGCTTCCAGAGCAAGGACAACAAGCAGGGGCGCTCAGGCGAGCCTGTGCCCCAGGAGGTGGTGCAGCAGTTCCTGCGCTTTTTGGAGGAGGACCGAGCCACCGCATATGCTCACTACGAGCAGTTCCTGCAAAGCAATGTGGCCCGCGAGCTTGCCCGCATGGTGCTCCCTTTGTCGGTCTACACCCAGTTTTACTGGCAGATGAACCTGCACAACCTGTTCCACTTTCTGCGCCTGCGCCTGGACGCCCATGCCCAGAAGGAGATACGCGACTTTGCCCGGCAGGTAGCCTTGTGCGCGCAAGCGGTGGCCCCGGCTGCGTGGGAGGCGTTCGAGGAGTACAAGCTGTACGGGCGCGCCTTTTCTCGCACCGAGCTTGACTTATTGCGCCACCTTCTCCAGGGTGAACCGCTGCCCGACGATGCCTTCGGCGGCAGCAAGAGCCTGTTGCGCGAGTTTGAGGCCAAACTCGGCATGGGGGTCGGCAATCTTGCCGAGCCTTTGGCGTCTGTCCCTACAGACACCAAGTTAGAGGGCGCAGCCTAGTCTTCTGTGCTTGTGTGAAGAGGCGCGCAGGTCGTTGTGTGACCTGCGTGCCTCTTTGTTTTATGCCTATGTGGTATAATCACATACTGTTGTGGACTAATATCACATATGAAACAGGTATAAAGACAGATGCCGGAAGTCGATCTCCAGAGAGTTGCCGCCGTTTTGCGACGTGAAGAGGCCGTGATCGCTCGTAGCGCTACCCAACTGCTGTATTCGCAGAGCGCGCTTTCTGCGGATATCGCTGAGGAGGGCGCGGAGGCCGGCTCTTCGGCTGTGCGCCTGGGTATGAACGAAGTGGGGGCGGGCGGCGGGGACGAGACGGAGGAGATGGCGAGTGAGGGGTTCCGGCGGCTGGGTCGTGTGGTGGCCCTCTCTTTGCTGGTAGATGAACCGCGCCTGATTAGCGACGATATAGGCTGGCTTGTGCGGCTCACCGGCTCCTCAAGCCTTCCTGAGAGCGACCCCTCCTGGTTCAAGCGCTTGCTCACGGCCTATCTGCAAGCCTGCGAACCGTTCCTGCACGGTGACGAGTGGCATGCGCTCATGGAGGTAGTGGAGAAGAGCCTGGCCGGTGCGCCCGATCCAAAGTCAGCTTCAGGACAGTACACTTCTCCCCCCGACCTTGAAACAGACGAACTCTAACCCACGCTCTGCGGAAGCCCCGTGCGCCCCGCTTTCCCCAGCCGAGGCACAGGCCCTAAAAGGCGAAATAATCGCCAAAGCCAACGAACTGGGGTTCGACCTTGTGCGCTTCACCGGCGCAGACCCCTTCCCCGAAACGCAGAGGGTGCTTGAGCAGCGCATCGAGGCGGGGTTGCTGTCGGGCCTCTCCTGGTTCAACATGGAGCGGGCGAGCGTGGCCGGCGACCCCCACAATCTGATGCCTTCGGCCCAAACTGTAGTATCCCTCGGTATCAGTTACCTCAGCGAGGCCCCCTTTCGACCCTCCGAACCGGGCAATCCCAGGGGGCGAGTGGCCCGCTATGCCTGGGGGCTGGACTACCACGAGGTGTTCAAGGGAAAACTGTGGGCGCTCCACGCCTACGCACAGGAGCGGCTGGGCAGGGAGGTGGAGGCCCGCGCCCTGGTGGATACGGCGCGCATCGTGGACCGGGCGGTGGCACAGCGGGCGGGGCTTGGTTGGTACGGCAAGAACACCAACATCCTCAATCGCGAGCGTGGCTCATGGGTGCTGCTGGGCGAACTGTTGCTGGACGTAGCCCTGCCCTCCGACGAGCCGGTGCGAACCAACTGCGGATCATGCACACGCTGTTTGCCTTCCTGCCCGACGGGTGCGTTGATTGCGCCGGGGGTGCTCGACAACAACAGGTGCATCTCGTATCTGACGATAGAGTTGAAGGGGCCGATCCCTCGCGAGATGCGCCCACTGATCGGCGACTGGGTGTTCGGCTGCGACATCTGCCAGGAGGTGTGCCCGGTAAACAGGAAAGCGCAGCCGGGCAACCACCCGGAGTTCGCCCCCGAAGCCGGCATTGGCCCCAGCCCCTCGCTGATCGAACTGTTGGAGATGACCGACGAGGAATTTCGCACGCGGTTCCGGCACAGCCCTGTGAAGCGGGCCAAGCTGGAGGGGATGCAGCGCAACGCGGCGGTGGCCCTGGGCAATATCGACGACATGGCGGCAGTACCGGCCTTGATGCGTGCCCTGTGGTCGGCAACTCCCCTGGTGCGCGGGCATGCGGCCTGGGCGCTTGGTCGCCTGGGCGGTGATGATGCCCGTGCTGCCCTCCAAGCGAGGCTGGCCGACGAGGACGACGCCTGGGTAGTTGAGGAGATCAGGGCGGCGCTGGAGCAGGAGATTGACAAAGTTGATACCCGATGCACAGATTAGCATGCAATCAGAGAAAGAACCGTTCAACTTCAAAGTAGAGGCCACCGAAAGCACACCGGTGGGCACAGCCCGCGCAGGGGCGCTGAGTACGCCGCACGGGGAGATAAGGACGCCGGTCTTTATGCCGGTGGGCACGCAGGCCAGCGTCAAGTCGGTGTCGCCGGAGGAGTTGGAGGGGTTGCACGCCCAGATCGTGCTGGCGAACACCTACCACCTCTACTTAAGGCCGGGGTCCGAGCTAATCGAGAGCTTCGGGGGCCTGCACCGCTTCATGGCCTGGCCCCACCCGATCTTGACCGACAGCGGGGGCTTCCAGGTGTTCAGCCTGAGCCACAACAACAAAATTGACGACGAGGGCGTTACCTTCAAGTCGCACCTGGACGGCTCGACGCACCGATTTACGCCCGAAATGGTAATGCGGGTGGAGGAGCAGTTGGGGGCCGACATCATCATGGTACTTGACGAATGCACGCCCTATCCATCCTCGCATGAGTACAACCGCCAGGCGCTGCGCCGCACCCACGCCTGGGCCGAGCGTTGCTTGCGGGCGCACACCCGCCCCGACCAGGCTTTGTTCGGCATCGTGCAGGGCGGCACGTATCCGGACCTGCGCCGCGAGAGCGCTCGGACCCTAGCGGCAATGGGCTTTCCCGGCTATGCGATTGGCGGGTTGAGTGTGGGCGAGCCAAAAGAGGAGATGCACCGGACGTTGGAAGAAATAACCCCTATGCTGCCTGCCGACAAACCCCGGTATCTGATGGGCGTCGGTTCGCCGGAAGATTTGGTGGAATGCGTGGCGAGGGGCATAGACATGTTCGACTGTGTGCTGCCCACAAGGGTGGCGCGTAACGGCGCACTGCTTACCAGGGACGGGCGGCTAGCCATCAAGAGCGCCCGCTATGCCTCCGTGCAAACCCCGGTCGAACCCGAATGCGACTGCTATACCTGCCGCCATTTTACGCTCGGGTATTTGCACCATCTGTTCAGGGCAAAAGAGTTGCTGGCTTACCGGCTGAACAGCATCCATAACCTACGCTTTATGACCCGCACGGCTGAGGAGATGAGGGAAGCGATACAGGCCGGCGTATTCTCGGCTTATCGAGAGGAGTTCCTGGCTCGCTACAAGACAAGCGATCGGCAGATTGCGCTTGAGCAGCGCGCCAAATGGCTCCAAGCTCATGGCCGCGTTGCCCCTGAACCGCAAACCAGATAGCGCGGGTCTGTCCGGCTAGCGGCAGCCGGCCCAGGTAGACTGTTATGCTACCTGGGCTATATCCATATCCACTTCCGCAGCAGGTACGGAAGGGGCCTCGCTATCTACCTTTGTGAGCACGAGAGCGGGCAGACTCACCAGGGCTACGAAGCCTCCCAGCATACACAGTGCGCCCGCTATGAAGAAGACGAACGGGATGCCGATGATGGAGCCGAGCACCCCCGCCAGGCCCATTGAGGCGAGGGTAGCTGTGTCGCTGACTGTGCCGAGGCCGCCTCCCACCCTCCCTAGCTGGTTGTTGGGCACGACAATCTGCATCAAGGTCATCACGCCGGTGTTGATGGGCGCGACCGCTACCCCCACTATGAACATGACGGCTATCAGCATCCAGTACTCAGGCACATAGCCGAGTGGTAGCGTGCCTGCGCCGGCCAGGATCAGGCCATACACAATGAAGTCTTTAGGTGGGCGGTGGGATAGAACGTTGCCGACCACCACGCTTGCAAGCACCATTCCCGTGAAGAAGGCAACGTCTATCAACGCGAAGTGCCACCCCAGTTCAGCCGAATCTACAAAGCCGAACTTCGACTTCAGGAACGACACCCAGAGCACGTTGAGTGCACCCACCCCAAGCATCGTGACGCCGAACACCACCGAGAGGGTCGCCATGATCCTGTTGAAGGCCAGCGCCTTTACGCCGACCACAAGCTCTTTACCTACACGGCTAAAGGCTCCGCCTTCCGCAGGCGTTTCGGCGGCGGGCTTAGTAGCATCTTTGGGCAGCTTTATCATCCAGATGGTAGCGGCGGAAATCAGATAGGAGCACGAGTCGAAGACAAAGGCCAGCCATTCGTTCCCCTTTCCGAGCAAGAAGAACGTTGCCCCTGCGAGCGCGGGGCCAAGCACAAAGGCCATCGTCATGGAGGTTTGCGACAGAGCGTTGGCGGCGGTCAAGTGTGCAGGGGGGACCATATTGGGTATCAGCGCGCCTTTGGCCGGGTTGAAGAATGCTCCCACCGAGGACAATGTAAAGGCGAGCAGGTACACCAGCCACAGATTCTTGGTCATGAACGCCGGGATCATGGCAAGGGTGAGCGCGGGCCGTAGCAGGTCCGAGGCAAGCATAGTCAGCCTGCGGTCCCACCTGTCTACAAACACCCCGGCAAGCACGCCGAACAGGAGTCGCGGCAGGGTGGTGGCGATCATCACCCCTGAAATTTGCTGCGTGGTCTCGTCTACGTTCTGCGAAAAGCTGCCAACCACTATCATGATTGCAAGAAAAGCAAAGTAATCCCCCATCTGAGAGATCACCTGACCAAGCCAGAGATTGCGGAAGTTACGGTTGCCGAGTATCGTCAGGAATGTAACACGCTCGCCGCTCGTTTGTTGAGCCTCAATTATCTCGGACATCTCACCCACTCCTATACTTTATTTGATAAAGTCTCATGTATACCATGTATAGCTCTTGGCTTATCAAGTTAGGATGGAGGGGTACGACGCTTACGGCAGTATTATAGTACAAATGTTCTATAAAATCAAGGGATTGCCGAGTCTATTTTGCACGTCTGCACGAGGGAAAGGAAGGTGAAAGGTATCTGCCCAATGCTACTGCCGGCAAGCCTTTGCTACTTCCGTAAGCAACTCATTTTCCTCGCTCTCTGCTACAGTTCGCGGGTCGAGGAGCGCTGCCCCGCCTTCTACCCTGGCGACGACCGGGGTGTCGGCTTCTCTAAGTCGGGCGGCTAACTGCCCGGCCTCCTCCCCCTCAGGGGTGATCGCCAACAACCACGTAGGAAGGGTGTCCCCGGGGAGCGAACCGCCGCCTACGGTCGATTCGCCCTTGAGTATCTCGCACCGGATGCCCCTCTGCCGAAGCGCCTTTGCCCAAGCCTCAGCCCGCGTGTGTAGCTGCTGTGGCGTGGCCGAAATCATGCGCCACACCGGTATCTCGCTTTCGGCCTCCTCCTTCAAGTAGTGGAGCAGGGTGGCCTCCAACGCCGCCAGAGTGAGCTTGTCCACCCGCAGAGCGCGGGCCAGAGGGTGCTTCTTCAGCCGGGCTACCGCCTCGCTCTTGCCCGCTATGATGCCGCACTGCGGCCCGCCCAGCAGCTTGTCGCCGCTAAAGAGCGCCAGGTCGGCCCCCGCCTTGAGACTCTCCTGCACGGTCGGCTCAGGCGACAGCCCGTAGCGGGTTGTATCGAGTAAGGCTCCACTGCCTACGTCGTCAATAAATAGGAGGTTGTGCCGGTGGGCGAGAGAGGCCAACTCCTCAATGGTGGGCGACGTGGTGAACCCCACCAGGCGGAAGTTGCTGGTGTGTATACGCATCAGCGCGCCTGTGCTTTCGGTGATTGCCCTTTCGTAATCTTCCATATAGGTGCGGTTGGTAGTGCCTACTTCCACCAGGCGCGCACCGCTCCGGCGCATGATGTCGGGTATACGAAAACCCCCACCTATCTCCACAAGCTGGCCTCGCGATACTACTACTTCTCGCCCCTCGCCCAGCGCACTCAGGGCGAGCACGAGGGCAGCGGCGTTGTTGTTGACCACCAGGGCATCTTCGCAGCCGGTGACGTGCCGAAGCGCCTGCACAGCATGGGCATACCGCGAACCGCGCTCCCCTGCCGCCAGGTTGTACTCTAGGTTGCTGTAGCCCGCCACCGCCTTTATCGCCTCAACAGCCGCC
This sequence comes from Chloroflexia bacterium, assembly GCA_038231875.1. Lineage (GTDB taxonomy): Bacteria > Chloroflexota > Chloroflexia > QHBQ01 > JADMIH01 > JADMIH01. The sequence goes on from JBBSIX010000044.1 coordinate 8,419, forward strand.
CGGCTGAGAGGGGCGCGGCCCAGGTTGGTATGTATCACCACGCCGGTGGCGTTTATCACAGGGCGCAGGCTGGGGGAGGCGATGAGGCCGGCAACCAGAGCCGCCGCCGACGCTATGGCGTCCAGGCTGGGCGCTTCGGTAAGCCCCGCCTTGATCGCCTCGCGCACCCGCTCCAGTTCTTGCCGCACGGCCGCCGTCAGCAGGTATCCGGGCAATCGCCCCAGCAAGCCGGCGAGCGTGGGGTGGGCCAATACGCGGTCGGTGGAGGGGAGGCTCCGCAGCAGGGAAGAAGCCTTATCCGGATCCCAGCCGCCGGGGGCGCCGACCTTGCTTTCTTGTTCGGTGGACATAGGGCCATTGTACCACTTCTATTTCTACTTTGGCCGCAAAAAGCCCGTGCAAGACAAAGAAGGCGCTCCATGCACCACGTGCGGGAGCGCCTTCTTTGTCTTGCCTGTGTTGTGCTTTATCTCAACTTGTTACTTCCCTTTTGGGACGCCCAACGGTATGACAGTAGGCGTGCCTGTGCCGGCAGCCGTCGGTGTAGCTGTTTCGGTGGGGGTAGGTGTATGGGTGTTGGTGGGCATGGGCGTATTGGTGGGTGTGGCGGTATTAGTGGGCGTGGCGGTATTAGTGGGCGTGTTGGTGGGCACGGGTGTGGGCGTGGGCACTTGCTGCTGGCCGCCGTAGATAATCTTGGCCGCCTGGCCCCTCGTTACCGAGTTGCTGGGGCGGAAATACGGCCTGTTCTCCGGGGGCACGCAGGGTTCGCCCGGCCCGCCACAGGCATAGCCGCCGATGATGCCTCGTCGCGAAAGCCTCTCGATGAATATGTAGAAGGCGCTATTGGTAGGCACATCCTGGAAGCTCTGGCCGCTAACCGGCTCGTTGAAGTCGAACGCCTGCGATGCCAATTTGCTGAGTTGGCCGCGTGTGACATTGTTGGTGGGCCGGTAGTAGGCGCGGTTGAACTCATCGCAAGGCTCGCCCGGCCCGCCGCAGGCATAACCGCCCAGGATGCCGGCGTTGTACCCATACTCGATGAAGCTGTAGAAGACGTTGCTGGAAGGCACATCGGTGAAGTGGGGCGCTCCGTTCAAGTTGGCCGGCAGGTGCGCCGCCAACGCCACTATCTTGGCCGTCTGCTGGCGAGTCAGGTTGTTGCCCGGCAGGAAGCAGTCCAGCCAGCTTGCGTTGGGGCAGGGAGGAGCCGTGTTGTAGCCGGAGAAGACCCCCTGGTCGTTGAGCCGGAGGATGGAATTGTAGAAAGGGCTGTCTGGGCAGACGTCTTTAAAGCGCTCATTGGGGCAGGGCGGAGGCACAGGGGTTGATGTGGCTGTGGGTATGGTTGTGTTGGTGGGCAAAGGTGTGGCTGTGGGCGGCGGCCCCGAATTGGTGGCGGCGTACTGGTAATAGTTGTCCTTCTGGCTGTCGTCGCGGTCGCTGCTGAAAGAAAGATGCACGTAGCCGGGGCTGGTGTCTATCGAGCTTTCCTTCTGATAGGCCGAGCCGAAGTAGGGATCGGCGGGTATCTGCACGGGCGCAAAGGTGATGCCCGAACCAGAGGTGTAGAACATTCGGAAGTAGTTGATAGGGCTGCTGGTGGTGTCGGACCAGGTGATGTGGGCCGTGCCGGTGTTGTCAACCGCTATCTCAGGATAATAGGAGTCGCCGCTGTTCTCGGTTACGCGCACAAGCGGCTGGCCGTCCCAACCCGTGCCGGGAACCCACTCTCGATAGTATATCTCGCGGGACGGCGGGTCGGAGCGGGGGTCGCAGCGCTCGTCGGACCAGGCTATTCGCATCCCGCCGAACGGGTCGGCGGACAGGGAGGGCTGGTAGGTGCTTGACCCGAATGGGCAACCCGTGCAGCAAGTAGCACTGATGTCCTCAAGAGGTTGCCACTCACCGGAGTTGCTGCGTGTGGTGGTATAAATGTCCGCGCCCGAACCTTGCGCCTGATCTTTGAACGCTACCATGATAACGTTGCCGGTTGTTACACCGATAGCCAGGTCCACAGGTCTGCTGACGGTGGGCACGGCCTCACCCTGCACATCCCACACCCCTTGCGGAGTGCGATGGTAGTAGTAGATGTTTTCGTTGTTGCGCCCGAACAGCGCATGCACGCTATCGTCGGGGCCGACCGCGATAGCCACGTTCTTGCGCCCGGTGCCGCGCGTGCCCGGCACTTCCTCGACCAGGCCGGCGGCGGCATCCGTATTGATGACCACGTACTGGCCTGTGGTGGCCCCGCCGCTAAGGGCCCACCAGATCATGTGGCGGCGGCCCTGCGAGTCGTGGGCCAGCATTACATTGCCCATTGTGCGGTCGGCTCCGCTATACACATTCTGCAAGGCAAAGGACGAGCCGAGGCCTATGTTGCTGGCGTGTGTAATAAAAGCGTCGCCTCTGCTGATGTTGGTTCTGGTCCAACCAATCGTGACCGAGCCGTCAAGCTGTGAGGCGGCGATGCTGCTTGTATTGTCGTAGTTGCCGCCGGCGTTGGTAAAGTTAACCGGAACGGTGAAAGCGCCTGTGTTGTCGGGGCGGCTGCTGTTCCCCGGAGCGGCTGCTCCCGCCGGGGGCGCAGAGGCGCTTACCTGGCCGCCCGCTATGCCTAACGTAAGCGTTGCCGCCAAAATACCGGAGGCGAGCAAGGCGAACGTCTTACTGTTTCCTTTCTTCATCTTAGAGTATCTCCTCACTTGCTTAACGCTTGGATGCGGATATTGTCGAACCGGGTGGTAGCATCGGCGGTTGCCCATACACCCGCCCAGCCTTCGCTGTAGGAAGCATCAGTCGCATCTAGTATCTGCTTGCCGTCTACAGAGGCTGTTATGTGGCTGCCCTTTGCTGTTACCTCTATAGTCTGCCAACTGTTTGACTTGAATCCGGCATAAGCGGACGGCGGTACAGTGGCGATGGCGCTTACGGTGTTGCCCACAACTTTCTCCAGCATCGCCTTGGGGCTGTTGTTCGCCTGCTCGCGGAGCAGGGTCAAGCGATAGTAACCCGCATCGCCGCCTCGGAACACCACGCCTACCGGCATGGCTACGGGGAAGACTTGCGTGGACAGCACGTTGTCGGCGAAGGTCGTGCCCTTTATGAGGAGCGCTGCCGGGTAGTCGGAGAGTTCTCCGGTTTCGTCGCCGCGCTGCTGAAGCCGTCCTTCCTTGACCTTCCATGTGCCGGCAGCCGAGGCCAAAGCCTGATAACCGGCGATTGAGTCGGTTGCGAAATCATCGCTAAAAAGCACCTTGTACTGAGCGGGTGCGGGGGGAGGGGCATCGGGTGTGGTGGGCTGGCCCGTGTCTACTACACCTGCGCTTGCGTTCGGTGAGGTGACGATTGCGCCCTGCGGAACCTTTACCTGCTGTGAGCCGGAAGCCCCGACAATCACGGCGGCGGACACTATCAGCAACAGGGCTGCTGCCAGGGTCAATCCTAATTTCTTGCTGATCATATTAATCTTCGCTCTCCTTTCTAAACTTCTAAACTACGGAATGCCACTTTCTCCTTGTCCTTGTTGTGCTTGTAGGTGAGGCGGTAGGGATGGCCGTGCGACGTAAAGGCGTGGTGGTGCGTTGTATGCCGGGTGCCGGTGCGCTGTTCCGTTTCTGCCTGCCCTGCGGTAACACGCGCAAAGTGCTCATGCATCATCTGAGGAGATCAGTGAGCGCCGGAGGCGGCCCAACGGCCTGTGGCGATGTGTAAACCCGGCTCTCTTGTTCAAAGAATAGGTTTCTGAGGAACGTAGTGGTGGGCCTTTCCAGACCGGCATCGAGGCCGGGGTTGCCGGCCGTCAGCCGGATGCGTACCGGGGCTAAAGCCGGCATGGGTCCGGTCGTATGCAGCAACGCTTGATGTCGGCTCTCAACGTTAGAATAGAACGTCCTCAAACAGTGCCTATCTAGTCCAAAGTATAGCTTACCAGGCATACAGTGTCAACATTCTGCCCTAGCCCTTTAGTCCGGGCGGGTTGTTCCAATAATGCTAAGTCGTGGCTCAGGGCATATGGGTAACGGGTTGGTCGGACGGCAGACGCTGCACTCGCCTCGCGTGCAGGCGCCCTGGTAGTATGACGAATGAGAGCCTCGCAGGTAGCACGAAATAGACGTTTCGGACTACGTAATCTTACGTAATGTTCCTCAGTAACCTCTGCCGGCGATATGCAGGACGACCCAGGCGGCGGTATGCACAGCCGACACGCTCAGGTAGGCTGCCAGGGAGAGGCGGCGGGGGCGCCCATGCAGGTGAAGCAGCAGGTAGACCGCTACCAGCGACAGAGCCGGAGACGAAAGGGCCAGCAGGTCCCAGTCGCTGCGAGGGCCGAGATCGGGGTTCCAGGCGGTAGTGTAGTAGAAAGTACCCGCCGCACCCACCCCCAAGACAATCAGCGAAGGCATCACCCCCGCCAGCCGCTTTATCCCCCTCCACGCTCCCAGCAGCAGCACAATAATCGTAGGCAAGGCCATTGGCGCGGTCAAAAGCTGCTCCTGGACCACCGCGCCCAGGTGGGACCATGAGAAGTAGACGTAGCGCTCATAAGGCGAGACGGCCGTAAACAGGGGCAGCAGGGTACGCCCGTCAATGCCCCCCAACTCGCCCAACCCGGCCTGGAAGCGTTCGTAGTCGTAGCCCTCAAGAGCCATCACGCTGAATACCACCAGCATCATGGCCGCGCCCACCGCCACCCCTTCTCGGCCCTCGGCGAAGGCCGTTTTCCACCTAGTGCGTGCCGGCAGACTGCGTGCGCGCAACAGCCAGGCGGTTACAACCATTGGCCCCCACCAGAGGGCCGAGCCGTGAAAGAGGGGGGCCAGCGTCGCCAGGGCGCCCACCGTGCCGAACAATACAGCCCCACGCGTGTACTGCCAACAGGCCCATATCACGAACAGGCCCAGGACGTTAACCAGAGCATAGCTCTCGATATAGCCGAAGAAAAGCAGCAGGTTGCCCGTCGCCATGAGCGCGCCGGCTATGATCCACTTGTCGGCTCCGGTGCGCCCCAGCGTCTTGCCCAGCAGCAGCGCACCCCAGGTGTAGAGCGCGCCTGCCAGGCTTGCTGTGAGCACATACACTTGCGAAGGGCGAGGCAGCCAGGGTCGCAGGAGCGCCCACAGCCGGGCCTTCAGGTAAAAATCGAGCAATTCGCGTTCGCGCCAGATAGCGCCTATCGGTATCTTGCGGTCGAACTCGGCGGTATCCCCCTCGGAGTGCGCTACCGGGAACAGGGAGAAGACCAGCAGGCCGGCAAAGGCCGTCAACGACGTGGAAAGGGCAAACTGTGAGCCGGCTTGCGCCATTTGTGCCTTTTGCTCGGCCTTTCCCATCGGTGAGAGGGCAGCCCATAAGATGGCAGCGAGGATAGCGCCGATGCCCAGGATTTGCAGCGGGACAGGGAGCGCACCGTAGAAGGAGACGCCCCAGGCCAGGTTGTCGGTCGGCGCGCTACCCTCGGCTACGGTCGGGGCGAGTAGGTGCCAGGCGGTGACGGCAAGCGATATGGCGGTTACAGCCAGCGCGAGAGGCCAGGGACGCTCGGTGATGGCCGGTTCGGGTGAGGCGATCCCGGCGTCGGCGTGAGCCTGAGAGGTACGCCTGAACAGCAGGCTGCGTACCCAGGGCAGGACCAGCAACGCCGTTAGAGGGGGTACAACGGTGTACAGGCTGAAAAAGACCAGCGCAGGGCGGGCAAAGAGGTTGAGCAGGCCGATTATTATACCCCACATGACGGCAAGGGTTAGGGCATAGTTGGTGCGCCGCCAAACGCTGTAGACGGCCTGAAAGAGGAGCAGGTCGCTCAGTAGGAGCCAAATAGAGGGCCACAGGGACGGCAGGGCAGGCCCCGGCCCACTCCGCTGCTCCACTTGATAGAAGACCGTGCCCAGGGTGCGATTGTCCCCTGGCGGTTGGAAAAGGGTAGTGGTGATGTCTAGACGTGGGTTGATGCTGAAAAGCTCTGTAGCGGGCAGCTTTACCTCTACCTCGGTTGGAGAGCGAGGCAGGTCAAAGAGGCCGAGGTTCTTGCCGCCCGAACTCACCCACATGCGCGCCTGGGGTTCGCCCTCCGGCCTGACGCCCTGCACGTGCAGTTTGACGAACAAGGGATAGCCGAGGGGTTGTAGACCGATAGCGACCGGGCCGGTGCTCCACCTAAACGGCCCGCCTTCCCCCTGCTCCGCTTGGCCCAGTCCAACAATGTTGGGCAGGGCAGCACGGCCCGTGCCCTGGGTGAGGGTGACAGGCGCCTGTTGGCTCAAGAGCAGGGCAAGGGCGGTGAGGGCAAGGGCCAACCCAGCGGCCCTCCAGTACTGCCCGCGACCTCCAGCTTCGCCCCTTCCTATCATCTCACCCATAACTCACTCACCATGTTCATCATGTTCATCGTGTTTACCACGCGCTGTGTACTCCGTTGTCCAAAGTATCGGAGCCGAAGCGGGAGATATGCAGTTGGCCGGAGGGATGAGGATCGGGTGCATGGGGTCGCTACTCTGCGGGTAAGGCAGGAGAATTGTACTTGAGCGGGCGAGGTTTCGCAAGCGCAATAAGCGTTCAGACTTGGAGTGGGACAACGGTCTGTAGGGGCCTGAATTGCAAAGCAAGAACCCCCCGTGCCTGCCCTCCCTCCCTGCTCCGAAGAACGGGGAATAACCACCAGGTATGCACGGGGACCTGCCCCTACATTGCTTGGACAGACTGTATACAGTTTCCTTCACCCCAAGCCTGAACACTTACCCACACGGCAATCGCTTTGACACCCCCCTTCCAAGCATAGTATAATCAAACAGTACCCATATCGTCATTTAGAACCCTTTCGGGCACAACAGCGTTAACTATAGTAGAGGTTACATAGTCAGGCATGTGCAAGTTAGGAATTAACCCTTTTTTATTTTCCACATGTTTCGGCGCCCATGCTACAGAGTAGCGGAGAGGCCGGGGCACTCGCGAGGACAAAATATAATGAGCGACAACAAATGGCTACGGAATAGTTTCGTATGGGTCATCATTATGGTGGCGATGCTGGTGCTGTTTTTCACCTTCGCCGTCCAGAGACCCAAGGATACGGATATACCACTGTCCGAAGCGGCAACTGCGGTAGCGAGCGGGCAGGTAACAAAAGCTGTTGCCCAGGAAGAAGGCGACAGCGTTAAGCTGTTCTTCGGTAACCCCAAGGACAATGTAGTAAAGGTCACGCAGAAAGAACCGCGCGTGAGCTTTATTGAGACGCTCGGCAAGTTCGGTGTGCCGCAGGAGAAGATCAAGGCGCTCGACTACTCGGTCGAGAAGGCTTCCTCTTTGGGCAACTATCTGGGCATTCTGGGTTTCCTGCTGCCTACACTGGTGCTTGTAGGGGCTTTCGTCTTTATGATGCGCCAGGCTCAGGGCACCAACAACCAGGCGCTCTCCTTCGGCAAATCGCGGGCACGCCTCTTTACCGGCAACAAGCCCAGCATCACTTTCCAGGACGTGGCCGGGGTGGACGA